>NZ_JANSHW010000048.1:0-9982 GCF_047461815.1 Synechococcus sp. R6-10 | reverse complement strand
CCACGTGGAAAAAGTAGGGGTCTTTCTGGATCAGGATCCCCGCGCCATCGCCGCCTGGGTGGAAACGGTGGGCCTCACGGCTGTCCAGTTGCATGGCCAAGAATCCCCGCAAGATTGTCAGCAATTGGGGGAATGGCTTCCCGGGATCCGCCGCATCAAGGCCCTGCGCGTCCGCCAGCCGCAAGATCTGGAAGTGGCCAATCTCTACCGAGACTGTGTGGAGATGCTGCTTTTGGATGCTTATCACCCCCAACAGGCGGGTGGAACGGGGCGAACTCTGAATTGGTCAGAACTTGCCCACCGCTCCCTGCCCTTGCCTTGGCTACTGGCTGGTGGGCTGAACCCGGACAATGTTCTGCAGGCGCTCAGCCACCTGCAGCCAAGCGGCATCGACCTCTCCAGTGGTGTGGAACGTCGGCCAGGCGATAAAGACATCGACAAAGTCCGACACCTGCTGCAGCAGCTTGGCTCCCAAGGGTGGGAGATTGCTCCTACTCTGCCGCCGATAACGCCAAGCGCAACGGGATGATCATTTGGCTGGGTTCCTACTGCAGCGACTGAATATCCAACCCCGGCTCGAACATCAGCTCTTTCACTTCCCCAAATCGGCCCATCACTCCAAGCTCCCGGTCGTTAAAGGTCACCAACACACCGCCCGCATTGCCGGTACGCAACACGATTGACTGCTCCGCTTCCCAATTCAACTCGGCCCCTGGCTGTAAGGTGGCCTCAAAAACCGTTTGCCCATCGGCGATGACCCGCAACCAGGAAGGGCGCTCCACAACGCGAATATCCAGACGCACCGGCTTGCGCCCCGCCCCCCCTGAGTGAGCTTCCAAGACCTCGGGGAAGACGCCCTGAATGCGCGTCCATTGGTCGAGGGTGGGAAACAGTTGGCGGGCCGTGGGCTGAGCTGCCGACAGAGTGGGATCCGGGGAGTTGGCAGCAGGCGGTTGCTGGCCGGATCCCTCCCGACTGACCGTTGACAGGCTCACCAGCCAACGCCCAAAGGGATTGCCTGTGCCTTCCAAAAGAGCCGACAATCCCCCCACCGTCAGCACAATCAGCACCACATAAGCGGCCCAAAGGTGGAGAGGGCGCAGGGCAAAGGCAGGTTGCTGGCCGACAACAGCAAGAGGAGCTGGCGCGCGGGGGGTTTTGGCCGATAAAAGCGGAGAGGCACGCCGAGAGAGGGTTTCGCCATCCAACCCCAAATAGTCGGCATAGCGCTTGAGAAACCCTTGCACATACACCGGCTCCGGTAACCGGCTCAAGTCAGCTTCCTCCAGCGCCTGCAGATATTGGCAGCGAATGAAGGTATCGTTAGCTACTTCTGTCAACGTCAGTCCCCGTGCCTCCCGTGTTTGCCGCAACAGGGATCCCAGGGCTTCTAAAGAGTGTGCTGGCTCTTGCATCATTTGGCCACCTGCGGAAGAAAGGAGGCTACTGTGAGAGTTTGCACTCAGTTAGAGGCTCTGACGAGCTAATCGCGTGAGCGGGCCGGAGGCCTTAGAGGGCGCTTCCCGAGCGAGGATGAGCTGCTGTGCCCGGTGAGAGGGGCCAGCAAAGCTTGGAGCTCATGGGGATCCAACTGGCGGAACTGGCCTGCTTTCAGGTTGCCCAAGCCCAGTGGGCCAATGGCCTCCCGATGTAAGCTGAGCACCGGATGCCCAAGACGCTCCGCCACCCGCCGAATTTGCCGGTTGCGTCCCTCAAACAACACCACCCTCAGCCAGGAGCAATTGGGATGCTCCCTTTGCCGGAAATCCGGGGCAGGACAAAACTCCACCTCCGCCGGCAGAGTGGTGTACCCCTCTAAGTCTACTCCGTCTCGCCAATGTTGCAGAGTGGCCTGACTCGGATGCCCTTGTACCTGTACCCGGTAGGTTTTGGGCAGATGATAGCGCGGATGGGTCAGCTTCAAGGTCAAGTCGCCATCATTGGTGAGCAGCAAAGCGCCACTGCTGTCCGCATCCAGCCGGCCCACCGGGTAGAGGCGGGTTTGCCGTTTCCAAGATGGGGGGAGCAGATCCAGCACCGTCTTGCGTCCCCAAGGATCTGCACAGGTTGACAAAACCCCCACTGGCTTGTGCAGGAGCAAAACATAGCGCGCCGGATCCTTGGCCAAAGGGATCACTTGCCCATTCACCTCGATGCAATCCCGCTCTGGGTCGGCTTTGGAGCCCAGCTCAGTGACCACCTTCCCATTGACCCGAACGCGCCCGGCCAGGATCCAGGCTTCCACCTGGCGACGCGAGGCCAATCCCTGCTGAGCCAAGAGCTTCTGTAGCCGTTGGGGTTCTGCCATGGGGATTTGAACAGCAAAAGCAGCAACCGAAGCTGGGGGTGCTAGGCGGCAGAGCCTGGGGCCTCCGGCCCGCTTACGTGAACGGGGTTGGAGAGCCGGTCGGACAAATCAGCAGAATTGGAGGGCAACAGCAGCATCTCCGACTGAGACTCTGAGTTTCCTCCTAGAGAATAGCTGAGGCCACAGTCGAACTCTTCTGCCAGCCGACAGACTTCCTTGAGATCTCCCACCGACCAAATGCTCCAACTGCTGCGAATTTGGTTATCCACCCACACTTCCACGCGGTTGCCTTCGATGTGAAGGATGCGCTTGGGCTGGGCTTCTGAAGGGCAGCCTGCAGGCTCGGCCAAGACCTCCGGCCCGCTTACGCGAAGGGAAGATTTTTGCCTCAAGGCCCCCAGAGCCGCCATGAGCTGCGGCAGAGCCAGCAAAAGGTGCTGAGTGGCCTGTTGGGGTTGCCCTTTCAAGCAGGAAACCAAAGCTTCGGTAACACTCTGGTTTAGGGCCTGCAGAGCTTGGAGTGGAGTAGCACCCCCTAGAGAGGGATCCGGTTGCAGTGGGCTTTGAACATCCATGAAAAGGCAGGAAAGGCATGGACAGCAACCTTACAGCCCTTTCGCAGGTTGACCACAACAACGCCGCTGCCCTTTGGAGCAGAGCGCTCTGGTTTGCGCAAGTGTGCCGCAGACATGGAGTCCTGTACGGATAGACGATCGGGGGAAGGGCTGTATAGCTCCCTTAAGCCTAACAAATCCAAAAACTTCAGGGCCTCCGGCCCGCTTACGCGAACGTCAAAAACTTTTCTTGGATGTTGTCCGCATTGCTGCAAAGCAAAGGCCCCTCTATCTAGTGGCCATCAAGGCAGATCCTTTGCTCTCTCGTGCAAAGCAGGCTGAGCTCCAGCGCGGATCCCTCGAAATGGTGCAACTATTCGCCGCTCGATTCGTTTTCTTCGCCCTCGGCGGTGTCCTCAACCCCAGCTTGGGATCCCTCCGGTTCCTGGGCCTCAGAGGTCTGTCTCAGTTGGTTAAGCAGAGCCAAAACGCGGGATCCCCGCTCCAAAGAGCGATCCTGCAAAAACACCACCGTTGGCACCCGTCGCAGGCTGAGGCGCTGGCCGATTTCCCGCCGCACAAAGGGTGTGGCCGCCGCTAACCCTTCCATGGCCCGGTGTTGAGCTGTCTCATCCCCATAAATGCTGACGAAGATGCGAGCATTTTGCAGGTCATTGGAAACCTCGACATCCACAATGCTGACCATCCCTGCCCCGACCCGGTCATCTTTGATCTCCGAGAGCAGGATTTGGCTGACCTCTCGTTTGATCAGTTCTGCTACCCGTGCCACTCGTCGCGCTGTCGCCATTTTTGGATACCTAGGCTAACATCATCCGCAAGCCTGCTCTGGCTGGTGTGGAGCTCAGCCCTTGCCGGCTCGATCCCAAGAACAGTAGCCAATGCTACGAGCATCTCTTCCTTCCACCTTTATCCTGAGTCCATGTCCATCTTGCCTTGAGTATGAATACCTAAAGCCATCGATGGATGGATGGAGACGTGATGATCAAGACGCCAGAGGCGCTGCGGCGCTCCATTGAGCAGTTTATGCTGAATGTGACGGAGCCGCTTGACCCGTTGCTTTCCCTGAAGCTGACTCAGCTGGTGGTGATGTTGGGGGATACAGCTTACGCGATGGGATACAGCGATGGCCAGCAAAAGCCAGAGGAGCGCTGCCGCTATTGTCCCAGTCGGGTGTTCGACAGTCTAGAGCTTTGATAGGGTTCTTCAAGGTTCTTTAGAATGTAGCTTCTGGCCGCCCCGGCTCCCAGCCTTGGGGGGAGTGAGTTGAAAGGGGCGGTGGCAACCGGCCAAGATGGGATCCCATTGCTTGGCAGCCTATGACTTCCCCCGTTTTGCTTTGGCATCGTCGCGATCTGCGGTTAGGGGACAACACAGCCCTGCATGAGGCAGCCCAGCGCAGCTCTCAGGTGGTGCCTGTCTTCATTTTCGACCCGCAGATGCTGAGACGGTCGGACATGGCCCCAGCTAGGGTGGCCTTTTTGCTTCAGGCTCTGCAAGAGCTCCAAGAGCGCTACGCCCAGATGGGGATCCCACTGATCTGGCGGCTGGGGGATCCCTCGGTGGAGTTGCGGTGCTTGGCCACAGACCTGGGAGCCAGGGCCGTGTTTTGGAATGCCGATGGGGAGCCGTTCGCCCTACAGCAAGAGAGTCGAGTGCAGGCCAGTTTGGCCGCAGCCGGGATCCAGTCCTTCTCCTACCAAGATATGCTGCTGCACGGGCCGGGGGAAGTGTTGACCCAGGCGGGGGAGCCCTATTCGGTCTTCACTCCCTTCTGGCGCAGGTGGGCGAGCTTGCCCAAGCGGGATCCCTACCCAACCCCCGAGGGTCTGCAGCCGGTATCGGGACTAAAAGCGCAGCCTCTACCGACTTTGGCAGATTTGGGCTTTGTCTGCGACCAGCGGATCCCAGCAGCGGGGGAAGCAGCGGCTCAAGCCCTTTTGGAAGACTTTTGTCAGGGTTTGCGCATTTTGGACTACGAGCGAGCCCGCAACTTCCCGGCTGAGCCGGGCACTTCTCTACTGAGCCCCCACTTGTGCTGGGGAACGATCGGCATTCGCCAGGTGTGGCAAGCCACGCGGGAGGTGGAAGCCGAGGTGCGCAGCCAAGAGGCCGAAAGCAGCTTGCAAACTTGGCGGCAGGAGCTGTGCTGGCGAGAGTTTTACAAGCATGTCTTGGCCCACTGGCCCCACGTGGAAACCGGAGCCTATCGACGAGCCTTCGACGCCCTGGAGTGGGACAATCGGCAGGACTGGTTTCAGGCCTGGTGCACCGGTCAGACGGGCTACCCCATCGTGGATGCGGCCATGCGCCAACTGAACGAAACCGGCTGGATGCACAACCGCTGCCGCATGATTGTAGCCAGCTTTTTAACCAAGGATCTGCTCATCGATTGGCGCTGGGGAGAACGCTACTTTATGCAAAAGCTGGTGGATGGGGATCTGGCGGCCAATAACGGCGGTTGGCAGTGGAGCGCCAGTGTGGG
Source organism: Synechococcus sp. R6-10 (assembly GCF_047461815.1). Classification (NCBI taxonomy): domain Bacteria; kingdom Bacillati; phylum Cyanobacteriota; class Cyanophyceae; order Synechococcales; family Synechococcaceae; genus Synechococcus; species Synechococcus sp. R6-10. The sequence goes on along the minus strand of NZ_JANSHW010000048.1, from coordinate 4,617 downwards.
CACGGATCCCAAGCCCCTGCGCATCTTCAACCCGGCCACGCAAGCAGCCCGCTATGACCCGGAAGGAGAGTACATCCGTCGCTATCTGCCGGAGCTGGCACGGCTGGATACGCCGGCTCTGCTGTGGGTGGGAGATGACCCCAAGGGAGCCTGGGCTTTGCGGGAACGGCGAAGCTGTGGCTATCCGGATCCCATCGTGGATCACAAGGTGCAGCAGCAGGCGTTCAAACGGCGCTACCAGGCGGTGCAGCAGGCCTACTCTAGGTCTGTTCGAGACGGTCTCCCCCCTCCTTCCTAGTCCTCTGTGCCGCTGCCCCCTCTCTCGACGACGGCAGACAAAAGGCAAGACAGGTGCCATTTGAAATGACCACAAAGCAGGTCTGTGTAGTTGTAGTCAATTCAGTTGACAATGAGACGGTGTTAAAGGCAAGATGACGTGGGGGTAGACCTCAGGAGGAAGCTTCATGACCTATAGCTTAGACCTGAGAGAGAGAGTCGTAGGGTATGTCCAGGAAGGGGGCAGCCCCACTGCAGCTGCACAGATGTACAAAGTCAGTCGTGCAACGGTTTATCGCTGGCTGAACCGAGAAGACCTGAGGCCGACAAAAGTCAAGACTCGGAAGCGAAAGATAGACTTGGTCGCTCTGCAGCAAGACGTAGAACAGTACCCAGAAGCTCGACTGAAGGATAGAGCCCAGAGGTTTGGCGTCCATCCCAGCGCTATTTACTATGCTCTTAGGAAGATGAAAACAACGCGAAAAAAAAGAGTTAAGGCACCGAGAGCGGGATTGGCAAGAGAGAATCCAAGAGAGAATCAACGACTCTAGGGTCTTGAGGGAGTTGGTTCAGAAGTATGGAAGTGAGAGTTTAGCTTACAATGGGCTCTGCACCGCTGACGCGAATGATGAGAGAATGACGAGACAGGGTTTGGGGAGATACGCACCTGTTTTATGCTTGGCCAAAGAGAGGGGAGAAAGTTTATGGGAAGAGAGAGAGCTGAGTAGCCGGTAGGAGGAAGGAGAGAGGGGGTTTGATAGCCCCGACGCTTTTTCAAGTAGCTCGAATGCGGAAGAATTTGAGGGACACTAAATGCCGAGTTTGGAGAGGACATCTGTATTGACTCTGGGCAATGGGCCGATTCAAAGGCCTAGGGCCTGCTCGGCGAACGGAAGGGAAGGATAAAGGATTTGATGAAAGCGGCAGGGCAGGAGGTGGTTTTTTGCTGAGGCCCTCGCCAGACTTGAATGAGATTGAGGGTGACTTTAGTGCTCTCAAGAGGGCAAGGATGCATGCTGATAGAGGAACTTCTGTGGATGAAGTGATAAGGCCTGCGGTCCGCTGTTGCAGACGGAACTGTTGTACTGGCTAGCGTCTCATTGTTATTTGGATTGACTATGGCGGCTATTCCAGCAGCAGCGAGAGGAGGGCTAGGGATCTTCAGGGCAGTTGCAGCACCTGAACGGGCGAACCAGCAGGGATCTGGGTTGTCCCTACTGGCAGCACAGCCAAGGCATTACAGCCAGCCAGACTGATGAGATTGCCGGAATTGAGGTTGGCGGCGGGCTGAAATTGGATCCCTTCGGGCTTGACCTGCAGCCGTCCCCAGAGATAGTGTTCCCGCTGACCGTCGGCATGCAGATCCACCGGGCTGAAGGCAGAGAGGATCTGCCAGTAGGGGGGCAGGGATCCGCCCATTTTTCGCAGGGCCGGGTGCAAAAAGCGCCAGAAGGTCACCAGGGCAGAGGCAGGGTTGCCCGGCAGGCCAAAGTAGAGCTTGGGGGGGCCGTGGGGATTGGGAAAACGAGCCACCGTCAGGGGTTTGCCCGGCTTGATGGCCACGCTGCGGATGAAAATCTCGCCTCCCAACTCCTCCAGCACCTTTTCCACCAGGTCAAAATCCCCCACCGATACCCCTCCGGAAGAGATCACCCCATCGGCGGAGGCCAGGGCCTGCTGGACGACCTGCCGCAACACCTGGAGCCGATCCGGCACGATGCCTAACTGGATCGGGATCCCACCCGCTGCCTTGACCAGAGCCGCCAGGCCGTACTGGTTGGAATCCACGACCTGCCCCGGCCCCGGCACCTGCTGGATGGGCACTAGCTCATCCCCTGTCGAGAACAGGGCTACCCGGGGCTGACGAAACACCGGCACCATCGCCTGTCGGATGGCGGCCAAAACGGCTAGCTCCGCTCCGCCCAAAGCCTGCCCTGCCGGCAGGAGGGGATCCCCCTGGCGGGCAAAGTCTCCCTGAGGCCGGACAAATTGGCCCCGCTGCGGACGCTGCAAGAGGCGAACGGTTCCTGGCGAAGGTTGCTGCGTGTATTCCTGCATCACCACGGTGTCCGCACCGCTGGGCAAGAGGGAGCCGGTGTAGAGACGCACCGCTTGTCCAGGCTGGAGCTCTCGGGTGGGTGCCTTTCCGGCGGGGAGAGTCTCAATCACCTGCAGCTCACAAGGGATCCCCGCTTGCACATCTTCATGGCGCACGGCATAGCCATCCATACTGGAGGTGGGATGGGCCGGAAAATCCTGGGGGCTATACACAGTTTGGCTGAGAACGCGGCCTTGGGCGGATCCCAGCTCCACCCACTCTGGGCCCAGCGGCTGAACCGCCTGCAAAATCAGGGCTTCTGCTTCCGCCACCGGCAGCATCACGGCTTTTAAACCCCCTTCTCCAACACCTTTCTTCAGCATCCAGAAGTCGGTTCCGCCAAGGCCATTAAATTACAACTTAAACTGCGAACAGCAGCCATGAATTCCGACCTTGGCATGAGAGGTGTATGACCAGGATCCCACCAAGCTCCAGAGCTGGCAAGAAGTCGCAGCAAGTTGCCCATTGGGAGCTGCAGCTCTTTCGAATTCGGGATCCCGGTCTTGCTGGGGAGATGGGGATCCCGGCAGCGTTGCAGCCGGCCACAGGCTATCTGGCTGCCGCGGCTGCGGAAGCTGGATACTGGTCACGTAGCGGGCGTAGCCTTAGAACGACTGAGCGACCAGATAGCTCGAGCGCAGCAAGCGAGGTGTCCATGTTAAGTGCCGCCGTCATCCTCACGATCTTCCTTGGCTTCTGGGGAGTCGTGGTCAAGCGCAACCTATTATTGAAGATCCTATCTATGGATGTTATGAGCACCGGGGTCATCGCCTTCTTCGTGATCTGGGCAGCCCGGAGCGGTGTGTTCACCCCCATCTACAAACCCTGGCGCGAGCTGGACTATGCCGACCCGGTGCCTCAGGGGATCATCCTCACGGCCATCGTCATCGGCCTATCGGTACAAGCCTTGATGTTGGTGGGGGTGATGAAGCTGTCCCGCAATCATCCCACCCTCGAAGTCGAGAGCATCGAACAGGCAGTCGCGTCAGGGGCGCAGAGCACTTTTACCGATGACTGAGCTGACGCTGGTGTGGGTGGCATTGCCCTTTCTGCTGGCCTTCACAACCTACTTGATGCCGGCCCTGACCCGTCCCAGCTTGGTGGGGATGGCCGCGCTGACGGTGGCCTATGCGGTGCAGCAGGGGGGCTTGCCCGGCACAACCGCTGCGCCCTTGGAGCTGCAGCTTTTGGATCACTTCGGGGTGACGCTGCGGATCGATGCCAATGGAGCAGCGATGCTCTTGGCCCACGGCCTGGTCACGCTAGGAGTGGCCCTGTATTTGGATAGACGCTTTGCGGGCAGCCGCTTTCTGGCCATGCAGTTGCTGATCGTCCACGGTAGCGCCAACGCCGTCATCATCAGTGCTGACCTGATCAGCGTCTACGTTTCCCTGGAGGTGCTCAGCATCGGCGTGTTTTTGCTGCTGACCTACGGGCGGCGGGCTGAGGGCCAACCCACAGTGGAGAGCCGCGAACGCCAGCTCTGGGTGGGGCTGCGCTACCTCTTCATGAGCAATGTGGCCATGCTCTTCTACCTGATGGGCGCCATCTTGGTCTATGTGCGCACGGGATCCCTGGCGATGAGCAGTTTAACTATGGCCGACCCCACAGCCTTGGCGCTGATTGCTGTGGGTCTTTTGGCCAAGGGGGCGATCTTCGTTGCCGGCCTGTGGCTGCCTCTCACCTATGCTACCGCGGATCCCGTTGTTGCGGCGGTGCTCAGCGGTTTTACGACCAAAGCAGGAGCCATGGCTTTGGTGCGCTGCAGCCAGGCTTCGCCGATCTTGGCCCAGGGGTTGCCCTACTTGAGCGCCGGTTCAGCCGTTTTCGGGATCCTACTGGCCTTGATGGGGAGCACGCCCCAGCACCTTCTCGCCTGGAGCTCGGTATCGCAGATGGGATTTGTGATTGCTGCCCCTCAGTGGGCGGGTTTGTATGGCCTTGCCCATGGGTTGGCGAAGCCCCTGTTGTTTGTTGGAACGAGCGTGAGCCATCGCTGGCGGTGGCCGATGCTGCTCTTGGGGACGGCTTCCCTGGCAGGGGTACCCGGCAGTTTGGGGTATGCGGCCAAGGCCCTCAGCTTGTCTGCTCTGGATCCCTGGCACGAGTGGCTGCTGGTGGGGGTTACCGTCGGCACCACTTGTTTAGGCGTGCGAGTGCTGCGGGCACCTGTTTCTCCAATGAAGGGGGCAACCACCTCTGCAACTCCTTGGCAAGATAAAGTGGCACTGGTGCTTTGGGGT
>NZ_JANSHW010000047.1:0-4791 GCF_047461815.1 Synechococcus sp. R6-10 | reverse complement strand
GTTGGCTTGCCAACTGCAGGGCTACCGAAAGCCCGCCCCGTACTGCGAAGCAGTCAGGGCCGGGTAGTTTACTTGGGGATCTCGATGGTTACGTTAGCCAACTGCACATCGTCATGATCCACCCAGGCTCCGCCGTGCCGGACGACCGTATCACCTCCCACCGGCACCGAGATGTGCAGGGATCCCCCGAAAAGGGGAATGCTGATCGGCACTTGGGGGCCACGGGTGACCATGCTGGGCTCAATCAGGGTTTTGCCAGTGCGCAGGGTAACAGTGTTCAGGCCCAGGCGCAGAGGTTGCAGCGGCAGGGGAATCTGTAGGTTATCTCCCCCCAGGTGAATCTGTTCGACTTCCACTCCGTTCAGGATGACCTGCATGGGAGACATATTGGCGCTGGGGATCCGGGATTGACCGGCCCGATAGGCGGCAGCTGTATCCAACCCAATCAGGGATCCAATCCGCAAAACCGGTGGGCGCGAAGGCAGGCGTTGCAAAGTGAAAGAGCGGGTCATCTCCACCCCTTGGGCAGGGCCCAAAAATTGCCCGGCGGCAGCCGATTCCGGTGAGTACTGGTTATCCCCCAGGCGGATGACATTCGCCTCCAGTACCAAAGTTGTGTTGGGATCCCAGCGCTCCAACTGCAGTTGCCAAGGCCGATCCCCGCTGGCTTGACCGTTGCCTGTACTTTGGGAATAGGGCAAGTAATTTTCCAGCCGCGCCACCAAAATTTCTTCTGCCGGCAGCGGCCCTGGCAGGCGAAACCGACCCTGGGCATCGGTGCGCACCGAAATACCCGCCCCCGGAATGGCCACCTCCGCCCCGGCCAAGGGCTGCCCTGTCAGCCGATCCACCACCTGTCCCGAATAGGCGGAATCCAACTGCACCTGTCCTGTGGGCACATCCGTTGCTGCCTGAATGCGCTGCTGCAACACCTGCCAATCGGCTTCTGTGATCCGTCCATCCTGGTCGACATCGGCAGCTCGAATCTGGTTGTCGGTCAGTCCCCGTTCTCCACGCAAGTAAGCCCCCAACAGGTTGAGATCCTGCACCGTCAAACGGCCATCCCCATCCAGGTCGCCCGCCTGAAAGGGCTGCGCGTGGGCAAAAGACACGCCTATCCAACCCAGGCCAAGGGATCCCAGTAGCAAAAGAGAATGAGCCAAACAGGAGACCCTAAACATGGCAACTCTCCTGGGAGTTGTTCATGTTCTAACGTAATTCACCTCCTCGCAGCAGGGTTGGCCGAGCCGGTGTAGAGTACTCTTGAGCGCAATTCCGCCCGCCCGCCTTTGGCTGCAGGAGCCGAAAACTTGATGGTAGGATAACCGTGGTGACTGGCTCCTCCTATGGCTCGATACTCTTGCGTTACTCAGCTTGTGGGCTCAGCCGAGCAGCTCAGTGAGTCGATCCGCGCCGTTTTGGAGCGCTGCCAACTCAATGTCCTCCACAACAGCCTTGATTATTGGGTGGCCGGCGAGCCTCCCGGAAAAAATCCCTACACCAAACTGGTGACGGTGGAAGTGTTTGTGGATCGCACCCGTCAGGCTGCCGACGGCTCTGTACAGGTGACCTGCATTGCCAAAAATGAAGAGCTGCCCCTAAAAAGCGTTAACCACTGCCAACAAACCTTTGACCGACTGAAGGCAGAGCTAGCCCAGTTGCAAAGTCAACTTCAGCTTGCTGCCCAACAAAAAGATGCCTTACGATAGCTAGGCTGAGTTTGCTTTGATCCCATGGCGCGTCGCTGCCAACTAACCAACAAGAAACGCAACAACGCTTTTGCCATCTCCCACTCCCACCGGCGCACCAAGCGCCTGCAGGAAGTCAATTTGCAGTGGAAGCGCATCTGGTGGGAAGAGGGTAAGCGGTTTGTTCGTCTGCGCCTTTCCACCAAAGCCTTGAAGACTCTCAAGGCCAAAGGGATAGGAGCCATGGCCCGGGAAGCCGGGATCGACCTCAACCAGTTTTGAGTTTTCTCTTTAGCCCGGTTGTCCTTGACGGCTCCAACCTCACAGCAAGCCAAAAAGCTTACGGGACTTGGGTTGCAATCCCGCCAGCAAGGTGTTGAGGGTATCCCGTTGGGTAAGCTCGTTGGTGCCGCTGGCCCGCTCGATTAAGAGCTTGCGCGTCTCATCGGAGAGCTTGGCATCGGTAAAATCGGCTCCACTGAAGAGCGTGTTTTCAATCTGAGCGTCCCGTAGGTTGGCCCCCACCAAAATGGCTTGTTCTAGGTTGGCAAACTGAAGCTGGCAACTCACCAAGGCAGCCTGGGAGAGGTTGCAGCGAGATAGGTTGGCCTGGCGGAAGTCGGCGGCAAAAAAGTTCCCCTCCGCCAGATTAGCAGCCACCAAGCTGGCTTCGCGAAAGATGGAATGGCTGAAACGGCCCCCCTGAAAGCTGCTTTTGTCCAGTTTGGCGGCGGTAAAGTTGCTGTAGTCCCCCAGAGCCTGGCTAAAGCTGGATCCCCGTAGATCTGAGGCGGTAAAATTGGCCCGCTCTAGCTCAGCGCGGCGAAAGTTGCACAGACGTAGGTCGGCTTGCTGCAGGCTGATCGAGCGCAGGTTAGCCCGCGTCAAATTGGATTTGGGCATCTGAATGCGGTCGAACAGGCCCCGCGAGAGGTAGGCATTCTCCAGGTTGGCACCCACCAGGGAGCGCCCCTCACGCAAGGCTTCCAGCAAGTCCCGCGTGGTTTCAATGCGAACCGGCTCTGAGGGTTGAGAAGGGGGAGCACTCACAGATGGAGCATTCCTCACAGTTAGGCCAGAAACCCGGCCAACCCAGCCGTAAACTGGGGGCCAACAGGGATCCCACCTATCAAGCTAACGTTTGCGCCGCCTGCCGAGGTTAAGAGGATGTTAAAAAGACAACCCTGCATCGAGCTTTCCAGAGGGGGCCTTCTCTTGTGGAAACAGCCTACCGGGGGAGAGCCATCGGCTCCGATTTGTTGCATACTCGGGGCAGCCTTTCGTCAGTGAACCACACCTCCCATGCAGGTAGCTTTTATTGTCGATCCATTGCCTCAGTTGCAGGTGGGCCATGACACCAGCATTGCCCTGATGGAAGCTCTGCAGAAACGGGGACACCGCATTTTCTGCCTGGGCCTGGCGGATCTCTACTGGGATCAAGGGGAAACGTGGGGATCCCTTGAGGAAATCCGGTTGGATCTGCAAGCGGATCCCTGGTATGAGGTCAAAGACCGGCAACTGCTGCCCCTGAGCCAAATGCAGGCGGTGTGGATGCGCAAGGATCCACCGGTGGATACGGCCTATCTCTATGCCACTTACCTTTTGGATCGTCTCTCCCCCAGCCGCACGCTGGTGCTCAATCATCCTGCCGGGATCCGCTCGGCCAACGAAAAGCTCTATGCCCTGCAATTCCAAGAGTGGATCCCGCGTACCCGCGTCAGCAGCAACAAACGCCTGCTGCGTCAGTTCGTCGAACAGGAAGGACAGGCGGTGCTCAAGCCTTTGGGTGGCAAAGGTGGGGAAGGGATCCTGAGGGTCAATGCCGGGGATCCAAACCTCAACTCGTTGATTGAAATGAGCACCCAATTTGGTCGGCTGCCCGTGATGGTGCAAGAGTATTTGCCACAGGCGGCGGCAGGAGATAAACGCATTTTGTTGCTGGAAGGAGAACCTTTGGGCGCCGTCAATCGGATCCCTGGAGAGGGCGATTTTCGAGGCAATGTTGCTGCCGGCGGTCGAGTGGAAAAAACCAAGATTACCGAAAAAGAACGGGCTCTCTGCGGGGCTTTGGCGCCGGTGCTCAGGCAGGAGAAGCTGTATTTTGTCGGGATTGATGTTATCGGGGAACGACTAACCGAAGTGAACGTGACCAGCCCAACAATGCTGCGAGAACTCTGTCAGTTGGAAGGAGTTGACCTGGCAGATCAAGTGGCTCAGTGGCTGGAAAAGAAGGTGCCCGTCAAGGGCTGAATGACTACCCACCAGGATGTTTCTGGGATCCGGCGCGTCTGTTGCCTGACGGGGTTCCCGTCTATTTAGGGAGTCTATAGAGATCAAATTATAGCTTGGAATGACCATAGTAGGTTGAGTTCAACTTTTTCCGGTCGGCAGATAGAAAATAAAAAGCCCCACAAGGGGGCTCTGCCGCGACCAGTCAGCGACTTATAAAACTCTAGAGCAATATAAAGAAAAGCTCCATGAATAGGCCGTATTGAACATCGCATTGAGCACAGTTTTTAGAATCTCAGAAAAAAGGCCAAATCCTCGGAGCTGTTATCTTTTTTTTAGATTTTCCGACCCGAGGCTAATCCCAGGCCCCTTCTGCTTTGCCGGAGCGGTCTTTAGAGTTGCTGCTCTTGCCCAGTGGGCTAGGAGTCTGCCGGTGGCCTTTCCCGTCCCACCCAGCGCCAGATGGTGGGCAGCAGCACTGCCGCCAGTCCGCACTTCACCAAGTCTCCTGGAATAAAAGGGAAGACCCCCTTGTTGAGGACGGCCAAGATCGAGGTGGGCTCAACATTCTGGTTCAGCCACACCCCTAGCCAAGTGGCTCCTAGCAAAAAAATCAGAGCCGAGCAGGACAACATCGCCAGCGCCATCTTCCAGGGGTTGCGATCCACGCCCCAGCGCTCCACCAACCAACCCATCAGCCCTGCAGCCAGGGGAAAAGCCAACAGGTAGCCCCCCGTCGCCCCGGCCAAGTGGCCAAGCCCGGATCCGCCACCGCTGAAGAAGGGCAATCCCAGGATCCCTTCCAGCAGGTACACCAGCAACGTGAGAAAGCCCAGCCGTGCCCCAAAGCCTGCCCCCACCAGCATCACCCCAA
>NZ_JANSHW010000046.1:0-15003 GCF_047461815.1 Synechococcus sp. R6-10 | reverse complement strand
AGAGAGGAATCTCCTGCGCAGCTTGAAAGGCTTTTTCCAGATCTGGGTTGCTGAGTTTGCGGGAGATGGCCAAAAAAGACAAGATGGCATTGCTGTTTTTCTTGACGATGGGCTTGGGCGTGATGTTGTGTTGGCGGTTGTATTGCAATTGAATTTCGCGGCGACGCTGGGTTTCGGCAATGGCCCGGGCCATGCTGCTGGTCATGGTGTCGGCGTACATCACCACCATACCGCGGACATTTCGTGCTGCCCTCCCAATCATCTGAATCAGGGAGCGCTCTGCTCGCAAAAACCCTTCTTTGTCGGCATCCAAAATGGCCACCAAGGAGACTTCCGGCAGGTCTAACCCTTCCCGCAGCAAGTTAACTCCTACCAACACGTCAAAGGCCCCTTCTCGAAAATCTTGTAGGATTTCAATTCGCTCAATCGAGCTGATCTCGGAATGCAAATAGCGAACTCGGATCCCTCGCTCCTGGAGATATTCTGTGAGATCTTCTGCCATCCGTTTGGTGAGGGTGGTCACGATCACCCGTTCGGCAGATCCCTGCCGAGAGCGTTCCAATCGCAAGTAAATTTCTCCCAGCAAATCGTCCACTTGCCCAGCCGTAGGGCGCACATGCACCTCGGGATCCACCACCCCAGTGGGCCGAATCACCTGTTCGATAACCCGACCGCTGCCCTGCACATAAAACTTCAAGGTCTTGCCATCTTCCACCCGGGTTTCAAATTGGGCCTCGCTCTGCTCCAGTTCCCAGTTGCCGGGGGTAGCCGAAACAAAGATACACTGATGAACCTTGGCCCAAAATTCTTCGGCTTTGAGGGGGCGATTGTCGAGGGCGCTGGGCAGGCGAAAACCGTGATCCACCAGCACCTGCTTGCGGGCACGGTCGCCATTATACATGCCGCGAATTTGGGGCACGGTCACGTGGGATTCATCCACCACCAGCAGCCAATCGTTGGCCTTGAAATAATCCACCAAGCAGGCGGGGGGCTCTCCTGCTTTGCGTCCCGTTAAATGTCTAGAGTAGTTTTCGATCCCATTGCAATAGCCCACCTCCCGCAGCATTTCTAGGTCGTAGCGGGTGCGCTGTTCCAGCCGTTGGGCTTCCAGGAGCTTGCCTTCTTTGCGAAAGAGGGCCAGTTGCTCTTCCAGTTCTTGCTCGATATTGAGGATCGCCTGCTCCAATTGTGCTTCCGGCGTTACAAAGTGCCGAGCAGGATAAACTCTGAGGGCGCTGAGGCTGTTCAAAATCTCACCTGTAACCGGATCAATTAAGCGAATGGCCTCGATCTCATCGCCAAAAAATTCGATGCGAATGACCCGATCCTCATAGGCCGGCACAATTTCCAGCACATCCCCTTTGAGGCGAAATCGCCCCCGCACCAGCTCCAGGTCATTGCGCTCGTACTGGATGCTGGCCAGATCCCGCAAGACATCCCGTTGGTTGATCTCCTGGCCGACTTTGAAGGGGATGGAAGCCTTCAGGTACTCCTCTGGCATGCCCAGACCATAGATGCAGCTCACCGAGGCCACCACAATCACATCCCGCCGTTCAAACAAGGAGCGGGTAGCCGAGTGCCGCAGCATATCGATTTCATCGTTGATGGAAGAAGATTTGGCAATGTATGTATCGGTGCTGGGAACATAGGCTTCCGGTTGATAGTAGTCGTAATAGCTGATGAAGTATTCAACGGCATTGTGAGGAAAAAGCTCCCGCAGCTCATTGCACAGTTGTGCTGCCAAAGTCTTATTGTGGGCCATCACTAAGGTGGGCCTGCCCACCTGCTGAATGGTATGGGCGATGGTAAACGTTTTGCCGGTTCCGGTTGCTCCCAGCAAGGTTTGAAAACGATGGCCTTCTGAAATCGACTTCACCAAGCCGGCAATTGCCTTAGGTTGATCTCCGGTGGGTTGATAGGGAGAAACCAGTTGAAACTCTGACATGGGTTTGACTTTCGGATGGGCCTAGATAGCTGCCGGGCTGGTCAAGGCAGGGCTGATCTGCACGTTGGTTTGGAATGGTGGTGCGGATCACAAAGGCTTGTGGGGTGCCTCTAAACTTGGCCGCCTGCTCAGCGGTGGGCTCCAGCTGGCACACCAGGGTTAGCCTCTGTTCCATGGTAAGGTTTTATCATGCAGGACTGAGGGCAGCGCTTCTTCACTAGGCCTGTTCATGCCAGCAGTGCAGAGCAGTAGGGCCTGGGTGTCCGAGCCATGTCTCCCTCGGTGCAGAGATTGAGATATGGGACGACGGCAACTCTTGCGCGGGATCCTGATTGGGCTTGGTCTTCTGGCCGCCATGGTGGTGTGGGTTGTCGTATGGCTGCTCACCCGCAGTCCGGTGGCTTTGTTGCTGGCCCACCCGGAGCTGCCGCCAATTGTGGGTTTGGCCCCTCGCTCCGCACAAGCGCTGCTGGTGTTGGCTGTTCCCCTGGACGAGGTGCAAGCGTTTTGGCAAGCGGCAACTCCTGCCCCCCAGCGACGCGCTGCCCGTCAGCAGTGGCAAAAGTTTTTCTCCCCTGAAGGCCCAGGCTGGCTGGGATCCATGCTGGGCGGGGGATCCCTTGATTTCGAGCGGGAGGTGCGGCCCTGGCTGGGGAGGAGCACCCTCTTGGCCAGTTTGCCAGAGTGGGGCACCTTGGTTGCCCTGGAAACGCGGGATGCGGCGCTCTCTCAATTTGAGCTGAACCTGTTGTGGGAACGGCAGAGCTTGGCCGGGAGGCCGGTGCAGGTGGACACTTACAAGGGCATTCAGGTGGTGTCCAGCCCGATTCCGGGCCTGCGGGGGTTCTCGGCAGCCGTTTTCGGCGAGCAATACGTGTTGTTGGCGGAGCAGTCTGCTGCCATTCGGGCTGCAATCGATGCTTGGCAGTTGCCGCAGTTGTCTCTGGTGGCTCAGCCTCTGTTTCAGCAGGTCATCCAGCCCTTGCGGGAGGCGCATGTGGGTTGGGCCTTCTGGCAAAATCCAGAGGCGGTTTCTTCAGATGGGCTGACGTTGCAGGCGGTAGGGCTGGGGTTGGGGGTAAACTTCCGCGGCTTGGTGGCCGAAAGTGCTGCCCTCTGGCATGCGCCCGCTGGCTTCTCCTTGCCGGCGGCAGAAGCCTTTCGCCCGCAGATCCTTCAACATCTGCCGGATAAAACCTTGGCGCTGATTTCCGGAGAGAATCTGGTCTCAGTTTGGCAGAGCCTGGGGCAGATCCAGCCCCTAAATTCCCTGGGGTTGCGGGTGGATCCCGGCCAGTGGCTGCAGCGCTTGCAATCTCAGGTGGCGCTGGACTGGCAGCGTCTGTTGCCGGAACGGGGAGAGTTTGCCTTTGCCCTTTTGCCCGGCGACGGGGATCCAGCCTGGCTGTGGGTCGGTAAGCTGCCGGATGAGTCGGTCGCGACAGCGGGACGGAGTCCTTATTTCGACTTGGATGAGCGGGCACGCGCCCAAGGCTGGCAGGTAATCTCTCTGGCAACGAAGCGTGGCACCGCCACCGCCTGGGCCCAACCGACCACTCCTGCGGGGGAGACGGAGTCCTTGCCGTCAGAACCCCCGCCGGTCGCGACAGCGGGACGGAGTCCTCACCGCTCCACCCATCGACCGGAGATCCCCGTGTTGGCAGGGGAGCGGCTGGAAGTCACCGGGAAGGGAGGATCCCTGCCGTTGCCGGCGGCAGAAGCTCTTCCCCAGTCGCCGTCGGGGATCCCGTTGCCGGCACAGGTGTATCATGCCGATCGCAAAGGCTATTCCTACCTGGCCTCTTCTTTGGGGGCTCTGGAGACGGCCCTCGCGGATCCCCCCTTGAGTGCAAATCGCGCCTGGCGCAAGTTGGTGGCTTCCCTGCCCCACCGCAATTTGGGCTATGGCTATGGATCCCTGGGGTTGCTCTTGGAAAGCGAGCTGCCCGACCCGGTCGCGTCAGCGGCGCGGAGCGCTAAGGGATCCCGCTGGGCATCCACGCGCTTTGCCTTCGCCACCACAGCCCTAGCGGTTTCTGAAGCTCCCTACCCCGATCGGGGCTGCCAGATTACCCAAATGGGCAAGCTGTTTTGGGAGTGGTATTGAGGGTCAGACTATCCAGGGATCCCGGCAGTTGGGGTGGATGTACTTGGCCAGATAGACCTGGTTGCCCATTTCATTCCACTCCACAAAGTCGAAGATTTGGGTGAGCAGCAGCATTCCTCGGCCCGACTCTTCGGTTTCCAAGATGTTATGTTGGCATCGGTGGAGCTTCTCTTGGGGACAAAAGCCGGGCCCTTGATCTCGCACCAGCCATTGGTAAAAGGGCTCCGAGCTGGCGTACTCGATGATCACCTTCTTGTTGGGGTCGAGGCCGTTGCCGTGGCGGACGGCATTGATGATTGCTTCCTGTAGGCCCAAACGTATTTCCGCTCTCCAGGCAGGAGGGACTTTTGAGATCAAGAGATCGAGGACAGGCTGAGTGTAGAGGGTGGAGGGAAAGCTGATAACGCTCCAGGAGCAGTGGGCGGGTTTGAGGGAAAGGGCAATCACGGAGGCAGTCTTCCCTGGGGCACGGCACTCTGACCCCATTCTAGCAATCCCATCGGGGTCAACCCCAGCAGAGGTGCGGCAGGAGCTCGGCAAGGGGACTTTTGCCGTACCATCTTGAGTGGTAAGTCTCTTCGCGGTTTTATGGCGATCAAGGTTGGAAATAAGGTCAAAGTTCGCTCTGTCCAGGATCGCGGACAAGAAAACCTCAGCGCTCTGGTGGGCAAAGAGGCTGTGGTGCTGGCACGGCGTGTGGTCGATGGCAGCGGTGTCGGCTACATTCTGGAGTTTCCCGATCGCTCTCGACATTGGTTTTTCGAGAGTGAACTGGAGGTGCTCTAAGCCCCTGTCTGTGTTCTGTTGTCTAGAGGGTCGGTTGGTGGCTTCTCCTCCTCATTTGACTCGCCGTTTGCTGGCCCGCCAGATGGCCGCGCAGGTGGATGGCCTGACCGTGGAAATGGCTGCTGCTGCTCTGGAGGCTATGCTGGACAGCATTAGCCAATGCCTGGCCCAGGGGGGATCCGTGCGGCTGGCTCGCTTTGGCACGTTCTCGCTGCGCCATCGTCCCGCCCGGCAAACCTATCATCCGCGCACCAAGGCCCCTGTTCACATCCCGGCTGCCGATGTGCCTCATTTTGTTCCCAGCCCTGAGCTGGGGCGTCCAGCTGGGGTTCGGGTGTCCAAGTCTGAGTCCGCGGGATCCGTGTAGGGTAGCTGCAGAATGACCGTCCTGCTGTGGTTTCGCACCGACTTGCGCCTGCTGGATCACCAGCCGCTGACGCGGGCCTGCCAACAGGGATCCCCTTTGATCCCCTTGTATTGCTTGGATCCCCGCCAGTTCGGCGAGACTTCCCTTGGGCTCCGCCCCAGAACCGGCCCTTTCCGCGGTCAGTTTTTGCTGGAGAGTTTGGCAGATCTGCGGCAGCAGTTGCGGTCGCGCGGCTCGGATTTGGTGATCCGCCAGGGACAGCCGGAACACGTGATCCCCACCTTGGCACAGGAGTGGGGAGTCAAGGCGGTCTACGCCCATGAAGAGGTGGGCACCGAGGAGAAGGAGGTGGCGGCAGCGGTTGAGCGGGCTTTGCGGTCTCTGGGGATCCGGCTGCAGGTTGATTGGGGCCATACCCTCTATCACCCTGAGGATCTCCCCTTTTGTCTCTCGCAACTGCCGGAGCTGTTCACCCGCTTTCGAAAGCAAGTCGAGGGGAGCACCCCCATCCGGGATCCCTTGCCCATTCCCTCGATCCCCCCCCTGCCATCGGGTTTGGATCCCGGCCCTCTGCCCACCCTGGCCTCGCTGGGGCTATCTTCACCTGCTAGGGATCCACGGGCCCGCTTCACCTACCTTGGCGGCAGCACTGCTGCCCATGCCCGCCTGCAAACCTACTTTTGGGATCTGGATCGGCTGCGCATCTACAAAGAAACCCGCAACGGCATGTTGGATCCCGACGATAGCTCCCGGCTTTCTGCTTGGTTGGCCCTGGGCTGCATCTCCCCTCGCACCGTCTATGCCGAGGTCAAGCGTTACGAGCAGGAGCGGGTGCGCAATGAGTCCACCTACTGGCTGGTGTTTGAGCTGCTGTGGCGGGATTATTTTCGGTTTATCTTGGCCAAGCACGGCGCCAAACTGTTCCGTCCTTCTGGGATCCAAGGGATCCCCATCCCTTGGCAGCAGGATTGGCCGCGCTTTCAGGCTTGGTGTCGGGGTGAGACGGGCTACCCCTTGGTGGATGCCAACATGCGGGAGCTGGCGGCTACCGGATTTATGTCCAACCGGGGACGGCAGAATGTGGCCAGCTTTTTGACAAAAAACCTGGGCATCGACTGGCGCATGGGCGCTGAGTGGTTTGAGTCGCTGCTCATCGACTACGACGTGGCCAGCAACTACGGCAATTGGAACTACACCGCCGGCGTAGGGAACGATGCCCGCGGCTTCCGCTACTTCCACATCCCCAAACAATCTCGCGAGTATGATCCCAAAGGAGACTATCTGCGCCACTGGTTGCCGGAATTGGCCGGGATCCCGGGGGATAAAATCCACGAGCCCTATCGCCTCACTGCTGCCGAGCAGAAGCAATTTGGAGTCCGATTGGGGGTGGACTACCCTCGCCCACTGGTGGATTTGGAGAAGTCTCTCGCGGCCAACCGACGGGTTTACGAAGCTGCCCTGGCCTGCCGATAGGCATTGCCTTGTCTGGGGCTTCTTCCCGAGAGGGGGCTGAGGGGATTTTCTGAGGCGCAGTTCCGGCCCAAGAGTGCTATTCTAGTTAAGCGCTGTCCTGGCTCAGTAGCTCAGCGGTAGAGCAGGGGACTCATAAGCCCTTGGTCGCGTGTTCAAATCACGCCTGAGCCATCCACGTCAAACTTTTTTCAGAGGCTTCCCGGCCTGGCGGATACCCTAACTGGCTTGCAGCAGAGGGTTGGCGTAAAGTTATGGGTGGAACCTACTTCGGTTTGGGATCCCTGTCTTCACATCGGTTCTACAAATGGCCGTTCCCGATTATCAGAGCTTGATGTTGCCACTTCTTCAGTTTGCAGCCCGCAAAGGCACTGAAATATCAACCAGCGAGGCTGTTGAAGCTCTAGCAAAGGAACTGGGCCTCACAGAGGACGATCTCAGGGAGATGCTGCCGAGCGGTGTACAGCCAACCTTTGTCAATCGCGTCGGCTGGGCTGCAACTTATATGAAAAAGGCAGGGCTGCTGGAAACAACGCGCAGAGGATTCTACCAAATTACTGACCGCGGAAGAGATCTTCTTGAAAAACAGCCCAAAACCATCAATGTAGAGTTACTCAGGCAATATCCTGAGTTCCGAGAATTTGAGGGGCCCAAAGGCACAAGAAGCAGCAACAAGGCAAGCAAACAAAAAGCTTTATCAGAGACTTCGGCAGCGACACCATTAGAGCAGTTAGAAGCTGCGTATGAAAATCTTCGTGACAAACTGGCCGATGAACTGCTTGCCAAGCTAAAGAAAGTATCGCCCGCCTTCTTCGAAAAGGTTGTTGTGGAACTGCTGGTCAAAATGGGCTATGGAGGTTCACGAGCAGATGCGGGCAAAGCAATTGGTAGAAGTGGTGACGGTGGAATTGATGGGATCATCAAAGAGGACAAACTCGGTCTTGATGTTGTGTATATTCAGGCAAAGCGTTGGGATAGCAATCCGGTAGGTCGTCCTGATGTCATGCAGTTTGTGGGTGCTTTACAGGCTCAAAGAGCAAACAAGGGTATTTTTATCACTACCTCCAGGTTTACTGAAGACGCTAGCAGCTACGTTTCGCAGATCGGCAGTAAGATTGTTTTGATTGACGGCGAACAACTAACAAATCTAATGATTGAGCACGACGTTGGCGTATCTACAGTTTCATTGTATCCGGTAAAGAAGATTGATAGTGATTATTTTGAAGAGAGCATCTGACAACCGCATCAGCTCAGACTGTCAATTGGCCACAGCGAAATTGTCATTTGCCTAGGTGGAATGTTAACTATGAAAACGCCCAACTGAAAGAGGGAGATACGCCATGAGGGAAAGACGAGATCCTCACTGGGGGCTCTCCTGCTCGGGGTAAAAGTCGGGATCCATCACCTGATCCAACGTGTAGGGACACTGGGCAGGCAGATCGTCCAGAGATAGAGGCGTTTCTTTAACCACCAGCAGGACGCTCTTTTGATAAGCTTTATTCATTGCTTCAACCAGATAAGACTTAAGGCTGGGATTATCCGCAATTAACTCCTGCACCTCTTGCCGCTGTTCGATGATTGTGGCTGTCCAACTTTTGCTTCGTTGTTGAGGCTGAAACTGCCACTTTAGCAAATGGCCCACCAGGATCCCTAGCCGATTCACCAATTCGCGGCGTTCTTGCCTGCCCAAAGCCTCAATCTCCTCCACCAAGTTGGGAATATCCAATCGATCCCATTGCCCCGATCTCAGCAGTGCGGCTTGCTCTTGCGTCCAGGCATAAAAGTCGCAGTCGTAAAGCGCCATGATCCATTCCTAACAGGACACCGGCCAAAGATAAGTCAATCCTACCGGTTCCAGCCGTTGAGCTTCGACCTCATAAGTTTATCGAGTCCTCAAACTCTGTAGCTACAAAGCCTCGGATCTGTGGCAGCGTTGGATCCCAATGGGGCCTGACCCTGAACAATATGAGGTTTCAACAGGTCTGGAGCGCTTGATCACGGCCCAGGATCCAGGCGATAAGGGGGGGATCCCTGTGGTCAAGATAATACCGGACGGTTTGGGTCAGGTCGATCTCCAAGATGCTGGTGATCATCCTGTGCATGAGCTCCAGATGGATCCGGTCGTCCTAGGTAAGCAGAGCATACCTGCCATGGAGGCTGTTGTTGAGAGCGGCCAAGGCTGTTTGGGTGGCAGTAGCCATTCAAAGGGAGGCTTGAGGCAGGCATCCCACAGCAAGCGGAGTCGGGCCTCGGTGATGTGGAGAGGAGAATATGTTTTTGAAGGGATCCCTTTCAGCTCTCTCCCTCTGTTTTTTTCCGGGAGCGAGTTGAGGTCGCTTTCTTCGCGCCAGCGGATGCCGCAGATCTCTTGGATGATTTCTTCAGAGTAGGGGGCAACGCTGTAGGAGTTACGAAAAATACTTCCGATAGGGCATCCAGTTTTTTGCCTCGCGTAATTTTGCACCCAAGCTTGGTTATGGGGGTTAAGTCCTGCCACCAACTTCTATCCGCCTCTGCAATCCGGGCAGCTGCAATGGTTACATCGACTCCCTTGAGGGGACTGCTGGGTTGCTCGGCTAGGTATCTTAGCGCAGCCAAGATAGTCTCTCTCGATGTATTGGTCAAATTTACCTTCGGAACAATTTCTTTGGCGAGAATCTGGGCCTGCTTAACCTGCTCTGGATCAGGATCGACAACGATACACCATAGCCTTTCCAGTCCCGCTTCTTGAGCAACTGCATAGACAAAATGGTTACCAATGGCCTTGTACTGATAGTCGCCAGCCTCGACCACCAGCAGAGGAACCCAGTTGTGTCCTCCTGTCGCCCTTAGCTGATCTGCGGCTGCGGCAACAAGGAAGGAGGGAGCAGAAAACCCATCGGCGGGCGTAATGCTCTCAAGGGGTAAGTTAACCAACCTACCTAGATCTGAAAACTCACTCATCGATAAAGTACTCACGGGCAAGACTCTGGTAGTATTCTAAAACTCTCCTGTCGCTAAAGACGGCAGGCCTTCGTTCAAACTTTGCAGAGGATATCACTGCATAGTCAGGTATCCTAAAAATGCTTTTGTTTTCATTACCTCTCTTAAAATGTGGCCAGAAATATGGAAGTAGATCTACACTTTTCTCCTGGTTGATAAGCTTCTGTATCTCTTCGTGAGCTAGTCTAATAGTGTATTCACTTCTCGAAGAGACGCCATTGAAAAAGATAGGCAAAGTCCTGGGGCCGCCATCCTGTCGTGACTTAGCAGTTTCTGGAACAAAGCTGGTGATTACTCTAGCAGCATTATTCAGGGAAGACAGATCGTCGGGGCGGGTAGGTATCAAAATAACATCGGCAGCAAAAACACCACTTTGGCTGAAGTAAAGCCATTGAGTTGGGCAGTCGATTAGGATGTAGTCATACTCATTGCGAAGAGGAGCAATCAGATCTCGAAGGCGCCGAGTTCCCTTTGGGATATATGCTACTGCCCGGCTATCAGTCAACGTCTCTAGTTCAGGGTCTCTTGGGATAATGTCGAAGATGGAAAATCCCTTGAGTTTATATGTTTGGACAATGGCATGGACGTCTATTTTGGGATCCTTTAAACATTGCGTCAGTGTAATTTTTCCAGGAGTGGCTTCCAAACTTCTTGTCAGATCACCCTGAGAATCAAAGTCAACAACTAAGACCTTTTTTTTCTTGGTTGCTAGTGTTGCCGCAAGGTTAATGATCGTCGTTGTTTTGCCTACGCCCCCTTTATTGTTATACACGCATACAGTCAGAGCGCGCTCATAGTTTTCTATCTTGTCTCGCAAGTTACGCACTATGCTCTCAATGTTATCTGAGCTAATATCAAGGTTTGCTGTAGCGGGGTGAACGACTTTTCCGTGCTTCCTCCAAAGCTGGATGTTATTTGCATTGGTGATAATTCCCCATTTTGCAGATTTGCAGTTCTTGGCAAGCAAGTAACTTTCTATCTGACAAACTACATCTCTATAGCAAGATCCTTCTCTGAGATTAACTGCTCTAGATTTTGCCTCCAAAAGCAAGTAGGGATTCTTCGGGGATCTAAAGAAAGTATCTTCAGGATCTCCGTTCTTTCTTGCTGCGAGATCGACCTGGCCGCAACCTGTCTCGAATTCTTCTCTAATTTCCGACTCGTCAAAGCCAAGCGCCTGCAGGAGAGGAGAAGCAAAGTGTTGGACAACAACTCGCTCTACCCTCTCGGTGGGAGACATCCTCTCAAGCTTCTCTCGGAGATATCTAGCCGCAGTCATAGGAAAAAATAAGGTGGACAATGCTAACCAAGCTAAAAGCTCGCCCTCAGCATAGCAGTTGCTTGGCTCGTTCTGACAGTGCCTGAGCTGTCAGGCCGTTGTAGTCCATCAATTCGGCGGGGGTGGCGGTGGTTTCGCCGCGTTTCCAAGCGAAGAAATCCCGCGGGCCGGCATAGCGCAACATCAAGGGTTCGAGCATCAGGCTAGATCCGCCTGTTACGCCGATGAGGGCCTCGCCGGCAAACCAAGCGGCAAATTCTTGGTCGGACATGAATTCCCCATCTGGCTGGGCACAGGTGGACCAAGCCACGTCGCCGGGGCGATACAGACGGCGGGGGTTAATCACCGAGACGATTTTGCAGCCGATCCCTTGGGCTTGGAGCTGTTCAGCCGCCTCGAACACGGGCAGGAGAATCATATCCCCCACCACGGCAAAGACCACGGTGCGGGATCCGGGAAACTCCTGAAGGACGGTGCAGCCTTGCTCTACTGCTTGGCGAGCTTGTTCGAGGGTGGTGCGGATGGGCAGGGGAGTTTTGCTGGCGATGATAGGGATCCCTTTGTTGCAGGTGGATAAGGCCCATTCGTAGGCAGCTTGGGCACAGTTGGCATCGGGCGGGAAGAGGGGAAAGATGTTGCCGTTGCGCATCATGGCCGCCAGGTAGGCCTCAATTTCCGGGCGTTGGTGGGTCCAGCCGTTGCGCCCCTGTTCCAAAGCGCCGGCAGTGAAGAGGGCAATGGCCGAGGGGGTGGGCCGGCGCAGCTCCGCCATGGCTTGGGTTACCGTCTGCCAGATGGGTAGGCCGTTGACGGCAAAGGACTCGTAGGAGCACCACAGGGAGCGCCCGCCGAAGAGGGCTAGGCCCGCCGTCAGTCCTGCGCAGGCATCTTCGCTCAGGGGTTCGTAGACCTGGCCTTGGGGCTGTTGGTTGTATAAGGGATCCACCGTGGGGTGAATCACCTTGAGACCTTGGTTCACATTGGCGATGCCGGAAGCTTCGTTGCCGTCGGCATTGGCCACCAAAAAGTCGGGATCCTTCTGCCCCACCTGCACCACCAGGGATCCGATGGCAGTGGTAGAAACCTGCTTGTCCCCCAGGGGAAACTCCGTCAGGTTCAGGGATCCCAAAGGCGGCAAAGGCCGAACGAACTCTGTAACCGCCACCTTGGCGGCTGGCCCCCCGGCTGCCCGTTGGCAGTTTTGTCGCACCAGGGCCCAAGCTGCCGGATGTAAGGCCCGCGCCCGCAGAGCCGCCACAATGTCCGGGTGATCCAGAGTGTGGTGGCCGTAGAGGTTGTGGGACTTGGATCCCTTGGCATGTACCCCAGCCCCCTTCAGTTGCTTGAGGATGAAAACCGTTAATTGTCCGCTCAGGGCTGATTGGATGGCTCGCTCCATTTCGATCAGCACCCTTTGGGCAAAGGCAAGGCGGGCTTCTAGGGAAAACTGAGTGCTGTCGACGTAAGGGCCAGGCTGTTGGGCATCGTCGAAGTCTTTGGCGTCCACCAGAATCACTTTCTCAAAGCCGTTGCCCCGCCAATACTCGATCATCTGGGCGTTGCTGGCGGTGGAGATCATGCTGTGGTGCTCTTGGCTGTAGCCGTTCCAGACCAGCACCGGCAGGAAGTTGGTGCGCTGCGGGAAAGCCGTGTGGAAGTGAATCATGGAGCTCATCACATAGGGCTCTCCCAGGCCGCCATCCCCAATCGTGACCGGGAAGAGGCGATCCGGGTAGAGTAATGCCCCCGCCATGGCAAAGTGCTGCCCCTGCCCCAGCGGCCCAGCCGGTGCCAGCAGCCCGGGAATGTAGCCGGATAGGTGACCCAACAGCCCTTCCCGTTCTCGAAAACGGGCCCGTAGGTCGGAGACGGTGTGGATGCCCATCTCGGCCAGGGATCCATCCAAAAACATGGCCGCGTAAAAGCCCGGCGCGTGGTGCCCGACTTCGGTGGGGATGTTCTTCTGGCCCAGGTACACCAGAGCGGCATAGGCTTCTGCTTGGCTGGCAAATCCCCCTGGGTGGCCTGAGGCTTTGCTGGCGGTCATTTGCAGGGTGAGGTAGCGCAAGGCATCGGCATAGAGCAAGGTTTGGTAGGCGGCCATGCGACTGCCGGGATCCCTCAGTTTCCCGGTGCCGGCATCCACTGCAGGGGCCTGGCCCAGGCGGTCGAATTCTGGCCAAGGATCCCCGAAGTACTGGATCCCTTCGCAAAAGGCGGGGACTTGGGCAGTTGCCTCCTGAGCCAGTGTCATCGGTTCAGCCTCACGCTTGTTGGGTTATTCATCCCTCACTGTAAACCCGATAACGCTTTTTGGATGTTCTGAGCAGAACTCGTCCAGCCGATGATGCCCCCTTGCGCCCGGATCATCTCCAGGGTGGCTTGCTTGAACTCTGGGAAGTAGCTGGCGGTGCAATCTTCCACCAGCAGGCACTCATAGCCGCGGTCATTGGCCTCGCGCATTGTGGTTTGCACGCAGACTTCTGTGGTTACCCCGGTGAACAGCAGGTGGGTGATGCCGCGCTTTTGCAAGATTGCTTGCAGCTCGGTGGCGTAGAAAGCCCCCTTGCCGGGTTTGGGAATGACGATCTCTCCCGCAATCGGGGCAAGCTCAGGGATGATGGCGTTGCCCGGCTCTCCCCGAATCAAAATCCGCCCCATAGGGCCTTCATCCCCAATGGTCAGGGATCCCTTGCCGCGTTTACGCTCGCTGGGCGGGCAATCGGAGAGATCTGGCTGGTGACCCTCCAGGGTGTGGATGATGGTTAGGCCCTTCTGACGACAGAAGTCCAGCAGTTCCTCCAGGGTGGGCACAATGGATCCCAGTTGGGTGACATCGTTGCCCAACATTTCCCCAAAGCCGCCCGGCTCCAGGAAATCTCGCTGCATATCGATGATCACCAGGGCCAACTGAGACAGGCTGGGAACTTCATACTCGTAGGGCAAGGCCGGGATCCGAACCATAGAGACCCACAGTTGGGATCAATGCTGGGGCGGGGATCCTGCCTCGGCCAGGCCGATTTCCCTCAACCGCTGGGCCAAGTATTCTCCGGCAGTCAGGGAAGGGAACCGAGGGATCCCGCCGGTGCGGGCCACACAAGTCGGCAAGGGCGTGAGATCCACCTCTGGCCGCGGATGCACAAAGAAGGGAATGGAAAAGCGGCATTCTTGAGGGTTGTCGGGGTTGGTCACCCGATGGGTGGTGCTGCGCAGCAGGCCATTGGTGAGGTTTTGCAGCATATCCCCGGCATCGACAATGATCTGACCGGGCAGAGCCGAAATGGGCAGCCAAGATCCATCTCGTTGCAGAAGTTCTAGCCCTGGCGCGGTGGCTTCACACAAGAGCGTGATCAAGTTGATGTCTTCATGGGCTGCAGCTCGTAAACTCTGGGGAGGGGCTTCAGCGGGAAGGGGCGGATAGTGAATCACCCGCAAGAGATTGGCTCCTCCTTCCGCCGCTTTGGGCAGGTATTCGGCAGGCTCCCCCAGATACAGAGAGATTGCTTGCAACAGTCCCTGGGCACAGGTTTCCAGTTGGGCGAACAGCTCTACCATCACCCTGCGAAATTGGGGCACCTCCCGAGGCCAGATGTTGGCAGGAAGGTGGGGATCCCCTTCGCGCCCGATGTGCCAAAACTCTTTCATGTCAGGGTAGGGGTGATTTTTGGCATGTTCTTTGCCAAAGGGGGTGTACCCTCGTTGCCCCAGCAGCGCCGGATCCTCATAGGCTCTCTTGGTTGGCTCTGGCAAAAGAAAAACCGCTTCTGCCACCTCATAGGCTTCCCGGATCAATTCCGGCGATAGGCCATGGTTGACCAAGGCAAAAAAGCCAATCTGTTGCAGCGCTTCCCCCACCTGGCGGACAAACTGCTCCCGCTCACCTGACGTTCCGTTTTGAAAGGCGGCAAAATCGACAACCGGCAGAGTCTGGCGTTGGGGAGTGGTTACCACGGCAAAAGTCGTCTCCGGCGAAGAGTCAACGCTATTTCTAGGCAGCGGGCTTGGTGTCCTATGCTATCCTTCCTAGGGGGACAAGGGGAGAGGTTTGAACCGAAGATGATCTGTTC
>NZ_JANSHW010000045.1:0-4057 GCF_047461815.1 Synechococcus sp. R6-10 | reverse complement strand
ATAAAGGGATCGGGTTAGGGCTGGGCACTTTTCAAGACAAACTGAATAAGGAACTTGATATCGTTTAAGACAGTTTTCTGACTCCTGACCATGATTTCGACCCTCGGCACTCCTACCCATCCAGAGCAGACCCTTTCCCCAAACCAGTCTTTGCGCCCCTTGACCAGCCGTATCAACAGCCGGGGGCACTTGGAAATTGGGGGGTGCGACGTGGTGGAGCTGGTGCGCCAGTTTGGATCCCCTCTCTACATCCTGGACGAATGGACGCTGCGCCGCGCCTGCCAGCTTTACCGTGACACCTGGGCCCGCTGCTACGCCGGGGGATCCCGGGTTTTGTACGCCACGAAAGCCTGGAATTGCCTGGCCATCTGTGCATTGGCGCTGCAAGAAGGGCTGGGGTTGGATGTGGCTTCTGGCGGGGAGCTGTACACGGCCCTGCAGGCGGGGGCCAAAGGTGAAGATCTCTATCTGCACGGCAACGCCAAGTCTCTCGACGAGCTGAACTTGGCCCTGGAGACGGGCTGTACTTTGGTGGTCGATAGCCTGTACGAACTGCAGCAGGTGTCGGCCCTGACCACGCCCGCACGGCCAGCGCGGCTGCTCCTGCGGGTTAACCCCGGTATCGACGTCCACACCCACGAGTACATTCGTACCGGGCAAACCGACAGCAAATTCGGCATCGGGCGATGGCAATTGCCGGAAGTGCTGGATTTTTTGGCCGCCCATCCTCAGTTGCAGTGCGTCGGGCTCCATGCCCACATTGGGTCGCAGATTTTTGATCTGCAGGGCCACCGAGACCTGGCGGGGGTGCTGGCCCAGATCTGGCGGCAAGGGCTGGACAGAGGGTTGCCCCTACAAGAGCTCAATGTGGGTGGGGGCCTGGGGATCCGCTATGTCAAATCCGATGATCCCCCCTCCATCCCGGAGTGGGTGGAAACTGTGGCGACGGCGGTGCAACAAGCCTTTGCCCAGGCTGGGATCCCTCTGCCGAAAGTGCTCTGCGAGCCTGGACGATCTGTGATTGGGCCGGCTGCCGTGACCGCCTACACCCTGGGAGGGCAAAAGCGGATCCCTCCCAGCGATGACCTGCCCCAGGGACGCACCTACATCACCATCGACGGTGGTATGTCCGACAACCCCCGCCCGATCACCTATCAAGCCCGCTATACCGCCCTTCTGGCCAACCGACCAGAGGCAGAGGCCACGCAGCGGGTAACGGTGGCCGGCAAGCACTGCGAGTCGGGGGATGTGCTGTTGAAGGATGTGCTTCTGCCCGCCCCAATGGCAGGAGAAGTGTTGGTGGTTTTGGCGACGGGGGCCTACAACTACAGCATGGCTTCCAATTACAATCGCTTCCCTCGGCCAGCCGCGGTGCTGGTCAACGAGGGAGAGGCCCAGTTGATTGTGCGGCGAGAAACTTATGCCGACTTAATCCGTCAAGATGTCTTGCCGGAGCGGTTGCTGCGTTGAAGGGGAAGTTTGCCCATACCCATCTGGTCAGTAGAGGCACAGCCTTCCCTGGCAGCGCCGACCGCAGCCAACGCACCTCATGCGAGAAAGACTGGAAGACAGCCAGGAGGTGAGTGGTAGGCTGGTCTGGGGGCCGCAGTCCAACAGGGGTTCTGAGGTGCAGAACGGCACCAGGCAGAAGGTCCGCAATGAGGGGAGCGTGAACGGGGTTTTTCGCCATGCTGGCGGCCTTATGGGCTTGGCTACAGCAGTTTAACTTTCTCAGCCTCTTGGACTGGGCTCTGGCTGTCTTTCTGTTGGCTTTGGCTCTCTACTACACCCGCGAAAGTCGTGCTGGGGTGCTGGTGAGGGGATTTATAGTGCTGCTGGTGCTGTACCTGGCCACAGCCTCTCTCCCCTTGGTTCACCTGATCTTGGATCGCCTGCTCCTGGGCGCAGCTGTAGCCATGGGCGTGCTCTTTCAACCGGAGTTTCGGCGGCTGCTGGAGCAATTGGCAAGAGCCATCCGCATGGAGTGGCCGAGCAACGCAGGCGATGACGAGGAGGATCCTGAGGAAGATTTGGTGGAAGAACTGGTGCAAGCAGTGCGAGAACTTTCCCAAAACCGCACAGGAGCGCTGATTGTGATCGAGCCGGAGCAGCCAATTGACTCGCGGGTGTTTACCGACAAAGGGGTACCTCTGCAGGCGCGGGTGTCGCGGGAGATCTTGCAGACCATTTTCCAGACTTCAACTTTGTTGCATGATGGGGCTGTGGTCATCCATCGGAATCGCATTCGCGCAGCGGGGGTCATCCTGCCGGTTTCGGAGCGGGCCGCCTCTCGACAGCTGGGCACACGGCACCGCGCTGCGATGGGGATCACAGAGCAGACCAATTGCTTGTGTATTGTGGTCTCAGAAGAAACGGGATCCATTTCCCTGGCGGAGGGTGGGCGCATCGAGCGGCCTCTGACCAGTGCCAAGTTACACGAACTGCTGGTACAGCGGTTGCGCAATCCCCGCGATGCCAAAAAACGAGATGCTCCGCTAAAGGGATTGTGGGCCCACCCCTGGTTTCGCAATGGGCCGCTGCGCTGGTGGGGATCCCTTGCCGATCTGACTAAACTCTTTCGCAAACCTGAGAAAACCCTCCCCGAAGACTGAATCTCCATGACCGTTTCTCCTGCCCATCTTCTGCAGTTGCCTGCCGACCTAGATCCGCAGTTGTTGCCCCGCCATGTGGCGGTGGTGATGGATGGCAACGGGCGTTGGGCGCAAAAACGGGGCTTACCCCGCAGCGTTGGGCATCAGCGAGGGGTATCGGCCCTGAAGGAGCTGCTGCGCTGTTGCAATGATTGGGGGATCCCGGCCCTTACCGCCTATGCCTTCTCCACCGAGAACTGGGGCCGGGCCCGCGAGGAGGTGGATTTTCTCATGACTTTGTTCGAGCAGGTGCTGTGGCAGGAATTGGGGGAAATGGTGCAGCAGGGGGTGCGCATCCAGTTTGCCGGCCAGTTGTCGGCTCTGCCCCACTCTCTGCAGGAAACCATCGTGCATGCGGTGGCCTGCACCCAGCACAACAAGGGCATTTGCCTGACGGTGGCCCTCAACTACGGGGGAAGACAGGAGATCCTGCAGGCCTGCCGCTCCATTGCCACCTTGGTGCAGCAGGGGCTGCTGCAGCCGGATCAGATTGACGAGGCCCTCTTTTCCCAATTTCTCTACACCACCGGCCTCTCCGATCCTGATCTGCTGATCCGCACCAGTGGCGAGATGCGCATCAGCAACTTCCTGCTCTGGCAGATGGCCTACACCGAGCAGTATTTCACCCCCATTCTCTGGCCGGATTTCGACCGAGCCGCTTTTCACCAAGCCTTGCTTAGCTATCAGTCGCGGCAGCGGCGGTTTGGCAGGTGAGGATGATCCCTGGTTGGATATCCGTTGCCAACCGGCAGCTAGCGCAGAAAGCTGGTCACCAACCACATCACCGTAAACGTGATCCCCACCAACAGCGCACCAGGAGCATCGCCACCGGTGAGAGGAAGGGCAATGCCGTAGGCCAACATCAGCCCCAGGCTCAGGCCCGCCAGGGCCAAGAGAAAAGCGCGAATGAAGCGGCGCTCTTTGCGGTACAGGAAATAGATACAAGCCATCAGCCCCAAGGCCAGTTGCAGCGAGGGGTACTCATCGGGAGCCAGGATAACCCAACCCCCCAGCCCACCCAGCAGCGCCGCAGGCCAGAGGGCATCGGCGGTAGAGGGGGTATCCAACCAGCGGCTGACCCAGGGGGGATTTTGGGCAGCAGGGCGAGGCAAACTCAGCTCCGGCTCAGGATGGGCAGCCCGTTGTTCGGCGTAGCGAATGCGATCGGGAACGGCGATTTTGCCCTCTTTGCGCAGGCGCAGGCGCTGCATCAGGATGGCATCGTAGGCTTGCTCCACCCGCTCTTGCTGCTGTTCATCGGCGCCCAAGCTGGCCAGGAGCCGAGCCCGCGCCGATTGAATCTCTTCAAAAGAGGCT
This sequence comes from Synechococcus sp. R6-10, assembly GCF_047461815.1. Taxonomy (NCBI): domain Bacteria; kingdom Bacillati; phylum Cyanobacteriota; class Cyanophyceae; order Synechococcales; family Synechococcaceae; genus Synechococcus; species Synechococcus sp. R6-10. Next base: position 89 of record NZ_JANSHW010000045.1, on the reverse strand, counting down.
TCTTCGCTAATTCCCAACACCTGATACGGACTCATCTCAGCCATAGCGACCAGCCCTGTAACTCTTTATCACCTTAACCCAGCCTGCCC
>NZ_JANSHW010000044.1:0-3514 GCF_047461815.1 Synechococcus sp. R6-10 | reverse complement strand
GCCATCAGACCATGGCCCATCTCGTGAAACCAGGTGGCCAACAAGGTAAAGGGGTAGAGGATGTAGTTACCCCAGGGAAACCGCCAGAGCAAGACCGTCAGACCTGCAGCAACCACCAGCCAAACCAAGCTGTGCCGGTTAGGTCTTCCAGAAGGGGGAGAAGGCAGCTCAAACTGAGTCATCATCAGCAGGTGGATGGAGAAAAGGCCTAAGATGGCCCATCGCCCCAGACGACTGCCGGCGGGAAAAAGTTCCACATAGGCCAAGAAAATAGCCAGGCCAACTCCCCTGCTGGGAGAGGGGCTAGGTAGGCTGAAAGAGCCCCTGAGGGATCCCTGTCTGTGGCCACCTTCCTGCGCGACTGGAGCTACCGCTTTCCCTGGCTTTACCGCAGCATCAGCCGCGGGGCTGCTCTGGCGGTGGGGGGATACGAGCGGCTGCGGAAATTGCCCCTACAAGGGATCCAGATTCATCCCCAGGAGCGGGTGTTGGATCTCTGCTGTGGCCCAGCTGAAGTAACCCCACTGTTGGCGGAGCTGAGCCAGCAGGTGGTGGGCCTGGATGCTTCCCCCAAAGCTCTAGCGGCAGCCCGCAAACGCCTTCCCCAGGTGGAGTTTGTGGAGGCCTTTGCCCAAGATATGCCCTTTCCCAATGCCAGCTTTGATTGGGTGCATACCAGCTTGGCTCTGCACGAATTGTCCTTCGCCGACTTGGAGCAGGTGCTGCGGGAAGTGTGGCGGGTGCTCAAGCCGGGGGGAGGACTCTTGATTCTGGATCTGCACGCGCCTCGACAACCCTTGATCTGGCCTGGGCTGGCCCTCTTTTTGGCCCTGTTTGAAACCGAGACCGCCTGGGAGCTACTCAAGCTGGACTTGCCCGAGCATTTGCAGCAGCAGGGGTGGCAATCCATCCGGCAGACCCTCCACGCTGGGGGAGCTCTGCAGGTTATCCAGGCGCGAAAGCCTGCCGCCTGAGCTGCACCCCTGAGAGCGGCAGTCAGCCCTGGTGCCAAAAGGGAGTGCCGAGGACAGGCGTACTGGGCTGAGCTGTTTCCTGAGGGATCATGGCCCCGGCCAGGTAGGCTCGGCGGCCTGAGCGCACCGCTTCTGCAAAGGCCTCGGCCATGGCCACCGGATCCCGGGCCAAGGCCACCGCCGTGTTCAGCAGCACCCCGTCGAAGCCCCACTCCATCACCTGGCAGGCATGGGAGGGCAGGCCCAAGCCGGCATCCACGATCAGCGGCGCCTCGATCCGCTCCCGCAGCAGGCGCAAGTTGTAGGGGTTGAGAGGGCCTTTCCCGGTGCCGATGGGGGCCGCCCAGGGCATCACCACCTCACAGCCAGCATCCAAAAGCCGCTGGCAGAGCACCAGGTCGTCGGTGCTATAGGGCAGCACCTTAAAGCCGCGCCGGACCAGCTCAGCAGCAGCAGTGGGCAGTTGCACGGGATCCGGCTGCAGCGTGTAGTCATCCCCGATCAACTCCAGCTTGATCCAGTCGGTGCCGAACACCTCCCGCGCCATCTCCGCCGTTGTGATCACCTCCTGCACGCTGTGGCAGCCGGCGGTGTTGGGCAGAACTGGGATCCCCATCTTCTGCAACAGAGCCCAGAACCTCTGGGAAGTTTCTGGCCCCAGTGCCCCTTGCCGCCGCAGAGAAACCGTCAACAAACAGGGCTGCGCGCGCGCCACCGCCTGCTCCAAAATGGCTGGCGAAGGGTAGCGAGCCGTACCCAACATCAGACGGCTGGGCAATGGTTGGCCATAGAGCACCAAGGGATCCTCATTGGCCCAAGTGGAGGGGGAAAGCTGGAGAAGGGTGGACATTGTCGGGGCAAAGTCAGGACAGAGCAGGAAGCAAGGGGGGCACTAGCCGCCAGCAACCGGAGTGACGATCTCCACCTGGTCGCCTTCTTGCAGACGGGTTTGCTCGTGCTGCGCACGTGGCACAAACTTCAGATTAACCGCTACCGCGAAAGGGCCGCTGGCCCCCACCTGAGCCACTGCCTCGGCCAAAGTGGTGCCTTCCGGCAAATCGTAAGGCTTTTGGTTGATCAAGACACGCATGGCGACAGGGACTCACCGGAAAGAGGGGCAGCCTGCACCTGAAAGGGGATCCCAAGCTGCTGGGCCAAGCGACAACTACCCTGGTGGAGATACTCCAAGACAGCATCGTGGATGGCCGGGGAGATCAGAAAGCCATGGCGATAGAGGCCGTTGATCTGCAACAGGCGAGGTGAGCGCTCCACCACGGCTGGCAGGTTATCCGCCAAGGTGGGACGACATTGGCTGCCCAATTCCAGGATACGCGCTTCGGCAAAGGCAGGATGTACGGCGTAGGCGGCGCTGAGCAACTCCAGGGCGGAGCGGACGCTCACCGGCGAGCGATCCTCAGATTCGATTTCAGTGGCCCCCACTACGAACAGGTGTCCCGGCTTGGGAGCGATGTAGATCGGATAGCGAGGATGCAACAGCCGGGTTGGGCGCCGCAAAGAGACTTCTGGGGCATACAGGCGCACCACCTCACCCCGAACTCCGCGCAGCAGTCTTGGCCCGCCCCATTCTTTTTGGGCCCCCAGGCCGCGGCAATCCAAAACCCAGCCTCCGGTTTGCTGCTGCCAGGCTTGGGCCTGCTTCAGATCCCAGGGGCAACCCCACTCCACCTCCACCTCGTGCTGCCGCAGCTTGGCCAGCAGAGCCGACAACAGTTGGCGGTTGTCCAGTTGGCCCTCTTGGGGAAGATACAGGCCCTGCGCAAATCGCCCGGCTACCGATGGCTCCAGCTCGGCAATAGCCTGGGCATCCAGCGGCTGAGGGCGGGGGAGATGCGGGAGGTGTTCTCCCACAGCGGCCAGTAGCGCCGAGAAGCGCTTGGCTTCCCCGGCATCTTGGCGGTGCCAGAGGATCAGAGTGCCTTCTTGCTGAAAGAAAACCGGCTGCGGCAAGCTGGCCAAAAGAGAGGGCCAACGAGAAAGGGCGTAGTATCCCTGGGCCACCACACTGGCTTCGGCGATGGCAGACTCGGCTAGGGGAGCCAGCATAGCAGCGGCAAAATGGGCAGCACTGCTCTCAACAGCAGCAGCAGGAGCCGCCTCCACAATGCGGACAGGATGCCCAACCTCGACAAGGCTGGCGGCCAACAGACGCCCCATCAGCCCAGCCCCGAGGACAAGGATGGGATCCCGCTGCGCTGCCCAAGGCAAAGTGATCCCTACTGCTGACGCAGCAGCGGATGGGCCCGTCAGGCTGGCTGCCGGATTTGTCAGAGAAGAGGAGGGTGGAAGGGTTAAAGTGCCCCGCACCACTGGCACGATGGATTCCATACTGGATCCCATGATAGGCTTTCCAGCTCGGCGATGAATCTGCTCCCACCTGTGCCTGCATTTGTTGATGGAGTGCTGGGCCAAGCTTCGCTGGAACGCCTTTTCACTTGGAGCTTTTTGTTTGATCTCGCTGTTGGTCTCCGGGATCCGTCTGGGGGTGCCGGTGTTGCTGGCGGTGTTGGGGGAGGTGATCA
>NZ_JANSHW010000043.1:0-8968 GCF_047461815.1 Synechococcus sp. R6-10 | reverse complement strand
TCGACTACGCCGAGCACCTCGCCCACACCACTTTCGGCATCATCGGGGTCAAGGTCTGGGTCTTCAAAGGGGAAGTTCTGCCCGGGCAGGAACGCCACGAACAGAAGTTTCCCCTGCAACAGCCCAAACGTCGGCAGCAGCGGCGGCGGCCCACCTTTGAAGATCGCTCGGCTCAGGAGGCCTGAGGGCCAACACCGGAACGTCCAGGGATCCCTATCGCAGTTGACTTAAGGAACGGCCATGTTAAGCCCCAAACGCACCAAGTACCGCAAGCAACAGCGCGGGCGCATGAAAGGCAAAGCGACCCGTGGCAACCGCATCAACTTTGGGGAATACGGCCTTGTGGCCCTAGAACCCGCCTGGATTACAGCTCGACAGATCGAGGCCAGCCGTCGAGCCATGACCCGCTATGTTCGGCGGGGTGGCCAAATCTGGATTCGCATCTTTCCCGACAAGCCCGTTACTCAGCGAGCCGCGGAAACCCGCATGGGATCCGGCAAAGGCAACCCTGAGTACTGGGTTTGTGTCGTCAAGCCGGGCCGTATCCTCTTCGAAATGGGGGGAGTGGCAGAGCCCATCGCCCGCGAGGCCATGCGCCTTGCCGCCCAGAAGCTGCCCATTAAGGTCAAGTTTGTAACCAAAGCCGACTTTGAAAAGCCAGAGCCCGCCCAGGCAACGGCTTCAGAGGTGGCCACCAGCAGTGTATGAGGAGAGTTCAGCCATGCCCATGCCCAAAATTGCTGATGCCCGTGCTTTATCGGACGAAGAGCTGAGCAACGAAATCTACGCCGTCAAGAAAGAGCTGTTTGAGCTGCGTTTGCAGCAGGCCACGCGGCAGTTGAACCAGCCCCATCTCATCCGGCTGCGCAAACACAAGCTGGCGCAACTACTAACTGTGGAGGGAGAGCGTAAGCGGGGCAAACGCCCAACCAAGGAGGAGTAATGGCTGTTCGGGAGAAGATTGGCATTGTGGTCAGCAACAAGATGCAAAAAACGGTGGTTGTTGCTGTGGAAAATCGAGTTGCTCACCCGAAGTACGGCAAGATCGTCGTCAAGACCAAGAAGTTTAAGGCCCACGACGAGGAAAACCGCTGTCAAGAAGGGGATCTGGTGCGCATCACGGAAACCCGTCCCCTCAGCCGCACCAAGCGTTGGCAAGTTGCCGAAATCCTGAGGGAGGTGAAGAAACTATGATTCAGCAGCAAACTATGCTGACGGTGGCCGACAACACCGGTGCTCGCAAGATGATGTGTATTCGCGTGCTGGGCAGCAGTGGCCGTCGCTACGCCAGCTTGGGCGATGTGATCATTGGTGTCGTCAAGGATGCCCTGCCCAACATGCCCGTCAAAAAATCCGATGTTGTCAAGGCTGTTGTCATCCGCACCGTCGATACGGTACGTCGCCCTGACGGCATGTGCATCCGCTTCGACGACAACGCCGCCGTGATCATCAACAACGACGGCAACCCCCGTGGAACTCGCGTTTTCGGCCCTGTAGCCCGTGAGCTGCGGGAGAAAAACTTCACCAAGATCATCTCCCTTGCCCCGGAGGTACTCTGATGGTTCGCCCCCTCAAACCCAGCCAAATTCGGCGCTTAGTTCGGCGACCGGGCATTCGCAAGCACCGCAACAGCCTGCGCTACAAAATGCGTATCAAGCAAGGGGATACCGTGCAGGTGATCTCCGGCGATGACAAAGGCAAAATCGGCGAGGTGCTGCGCGTTTTTCCCGAACGCAACATGGTTTTGGTGGAAGGGGTTAACATTGTTACCTACCACCGCAAACCTCAGCGAGAAGGGGAAAGTGGCCGGATTGAGACCAAGGAAGCCCCCATTCCCGTCTGCAAAGTGATGGCCTATTCCAAGAAGCAGGAGGTGGCCAGCCGCATCGGCTATCAAATCACCGCCGATGGTCGCAAGGTTCGCGTCCTTAAGAAAACGGGTGAGATTCTCGACTAAGCTTTTGATCCCTTTCCACCATTGGTTTGGCTCTGACCCAGCCCAGAGCCGCAAGGAGAAGCCACCATGCCCCAGCGTCTGCAAATCCACTACAACACCGTCATTGTCCCCAAGCTGCAAAAGGAGTTGGGCTACACCAACATCCATCAGGTGCCCCGCCTGGAGAAGATCGTGATCAACCGCGGCTTGGGGGAAGCTTCCCAAAATGCCAAGGCTCTGGAATCCTCCATTGCCGAGATCAGCGCCATCACTGGCCAGCGTCCGGTGATCACCCGCGCCAAAAAGGCAATTGCCAGCTTCAAGATTCGCAAGGGCATGCCGGTTGGCCTGATGGTGACCCTGCGACGGGAGCGCATGTATGCGTTTTTGGATCGCCTGATCAACATTGCTCTGCCCCGTATCCGTGACTTCCGCGGTGTCAGCCCCAAGGCCTTTGATGGACGAGGCAACTACACCCTCGGCATCCGTGAACAACTGATTTTTCCCGAAATCAACTATGACTCTGTGGATCAGTTGCGAGGTATGGATATCTCCATTGTGACCACTGCTAAAACCGACGAAGAGGGCCGTGCCCTGCTCAAAGCGTTTGGCATGCCCTTTGCCTCCTAGGTTGCCCACCCTGACTTTTCTTGATCTGCATCGATCTTCCGAGGAGCACTGACCCACCGATGGCCCACACCAACGACACGATCGCCGATATGCTCACCCGCATTCGCAATGCCACCATGGCTCGGCACGAGTCGGTGGCAGTTCCGGCCACCCGCATGACCCGCAGCATCGCTCGCGTTCTTCATGAGGAAGGGTTCGTCAGCGAATGGAAGGAGGAGGGAGAAGGGATCCAAGCCCGAGTGGTGTTGCGATTGAAGTACAAAGGCAAAGGCCGCAACTGCAGGCCCATCATCAATGGTCTAAAGCGGGTGAGCCGACCCGGCCTGCGGGTTTACCGCAACCACAAAGAGCTGCCCCGAGTGCTGGGAGGAATTGGGATCGCCATCATCTCCACCTCCAACGGCATCATGACCGACCGGGAGGCTCGTAAGCAGGGCATTGGTGGTGAAGTCCTCTGTCTTGTCTACTAGACCTTAAGTTTTCTCTGGTCAGGAGTTTTTCCCATGTCCCGTATTGGTAGACGCCCCATCGCCCTTCCTGCCAAGGTGGAGATCCAGATCGACGGCCAACACATTGCAGTGAAAGGCCCGAAAGGTCAACTGTCCCGCAGTTTACCGCCCTTGATCACAGTCCAGCAAAACGCTCAGATGCTCACGGTCAGCCGTCTCAACGATTCTCGTCCTGCCCGCCAACTGCACGGCCTCTGCCGCACCTTGGTCGCCAACATGGTAGACGGAGTGTCCAAGGGATTTGAGCGGCGGCTGGAATTGGTGGGCGTGGGCTACCGGGCTGCCATCCAAGGCAGCAAGTTGGTTTTGAACGTCGGCTACAGTCACCCTGTGGAGATCCCCTTTCCCCCCGGCATCCAAATTGCCGTTGAGGGAAACAACATCATTGTTGTCTCAGGCACAGATAAAGAACTGGTGGGCAATACTGCCGCCCGCATCCGAGCGGTCCGGCCTCCGGAGCCCTACAAGGGGAAAGGGATCCGTTATCTAGGGGAACAAGTTCGCCGCAAGGCGGGTAAATCGGGGAAAGCGAAGAAGTGAATAGCCTATGAAAGCCAGCCGCAAAATCACCACCCAACGTCGTCATCGACGCATTCGCCGCAAGGTCTTTGGCACTGCCGAGCGGCCTCGCCTGGCCGTGTTTCGCTCCCATCGACACATCTACGCCCAGGTGATCGACGATGTAGCCCAGCATACCTTAACCTCCGCCTCCACCTTGGACAGGGAGCTGCGCGAAAAATTCAAAGAAACCGGGACAGCCACTCAAGAAGCGGCTGCCTTGGTGGGCCGCTCAGTTGCTGAACGAGCCTTACAGATGGGCATTTCCCGCGTGGTTTTCGATCGGGGGGGCAAGCTCTATCACGGGCGCGTTCAGGCTTTGGCAGAAGCTGCCCGAGAAGCAGGGTTACAGTTCTAGCTACTGAGGACATAGCACATGGCTGAGCAGAGGGAACGTCGCAGAAGCAAAAAAAACCGCGAAGAGCAACCCACCGAGTGGCAAGAGCGGGTCATCCAGATTCGCCGCGTCACCAAGGTGGTCAAGGGCGGCAAGAAGTTGAGCTTCCGCGCTGTGGTGGTGGTCGGCAACGAGCGGGGCCAAGTCGGGGTTGGCGTGGGCAAAGCCAACGATGTGATCGGAGCAGTACGCAAGGGGGTTGTGGACGGTAAAAAGCACCTCATTGAGGTGCCCCTCACCAAAGGTTTGTCCGTACCCCATCCCATGCAGGGGGCAGGCGGCGGTGCCACCGTCTTGGTCATGCCAGCAGCTCCCGGCACAGGCGTCATCGCAGGGGGGGCAGTCCGCACCGTTCTGGAGCTGGCAGGAGTACGCAACAGCTTGGCCAAGCAACTGGGATCCAGCAACCCCCTCAACAATGCCCGTGCTACCATCGATGCGCTGCGGCGGATGCGTACCTTTAAGCAGGTGGCCCAAGACCGAGACATCGATGTGCGCCGCCTATTGGGCAAGTGATGGACAGGTATATCGAGCAAGTGAGCCAGAGGTAGCCATGCGACTGGAAGACATTCGGCCTCAAGCAGGTTCGACGCGGCGGCGGCGGCGGCTAGGTCGTGGCGTTTCTGCGGGGCAGGGGGCCTCCTGTGGCAAGGGGATGCGGGGGCAAAAGGCCCGCAAGGGGGGCAGTACACGGCCCGGCTTTGAAGGGGGCCAGACTCCCCTCTACCGGCGTTTACCCAAGCTTAAGCATTTCCCCCGCTACACGCGGCGTCTGGAATACACCCTGGTCAACCTGCGCGCCTTGGCGGATCTGCCTGCCGGCAGCGAGGTCAGCCTGCAAAGCTTAATGGAACGAGGGATCGTCACCACCAACGATGGCCCGCTGAAGATCTTGGGAGATGGGGAAGTCAGCGTGCCCCTGACGATCAGGGCGGCGGCCATTACTGCTTCAGCCAAAGTCAAGGTCGAGGCAGCCGGAGGTCGGGTGGAGATTTTGGGATCCTAAACCCCTTCTTCCCGTTGCTCTGGCCGGCTTCTGCCGGGTGGCGCTGAGTTGCACTTTTTTGATTTTGCTTTGATTTTGCCGACTGCTCCACCAGCAGCGTAGAGTGGTAGATAGCTAACCTTGCCCTTTGCTCCCGCGAGATTCTCTTCCCTATGGTTGACACACGAGGTTCCGCCCCCTCTGCCCAAGAGACCTTTATGCAGATGGCTATGGCCTCTGGCCTGCGCAGCCGTCTGTTTCTCACCTTGGGCTTGCTGCTGTTGGTCAGACTGGGCATTTACATCCCCATTCCCAGTATCGATCGGGCCCGCTTTGCTGCCGAAGCTGCCAACAGCCCTGTGTTTGGCCTGCTGGATGTCTTCTCCGGCGGGGGGATTTCTGCTTTGGGGATCTTTGCCCTTGGGATCCTGCCCTTCATCAACGCCTCGATCATCATGCAGTTGCTGGTCTCGGCCATTCCGGCCTTAGAGAACCTGCAGAAAAACGAGGGAGAACAGGGGCGGCGGCAGATTTCTCAGTACACCCGCTATGTCACCTTGGGCTGGGCCATCATCCAGGGCATTGGCATTTCCTTTTGGGTGCGGGAGTTTGCCAGTACTACCAATGAGTTGGCCTTCATGGCCTCCACCACCCTGGCTCTGGCGGCGGGATCCCTGTTTGTGATGTGGCTGGGAGAGATGATCACGGAGAAAGGGGTGGGAAGTGGCCCTTCGCTCTTGATCTTCGTCAACATTGTTGCCACTCTGCCCCGTGCCCTCGGACAGACTATTAGCCTGGCCCGTGCCGATAGCAGCACCATCGGTGGCATCTTGCTGTTGCTGGCAATCTTTTTGGTCACCATTGTCGGCATTGTCTTTGTCCAAGAGGGCAGCCGCAAGATCCCTATCGTCTACGCCAAGCGCCAGGTGGGCAACAAGCTGTTCCGCGAGCAGAAAAGCTATCTGCCCCTGAGGCTAAACCAAGGGGGGGTGATGCCGATCATCTTCGCCTACTCGGTGATGTCTCTGCCTTTGGCCTTGGCCCAGTACACCCAAAACCTGACTTTGGTGCAGGTGGCCAACTTCCTATCCCCCACCTCCTGGTTCTACATTCCCTTCTATTTCGTGCTGATCCTCTTCTTCAGCTACTTCTACGCCTCTTTGCTCATCAACCCGGTGGATCTGGCTCAAAACTTGAAGAAGATGGGGGCCAGCATTCCAGGGGTACGCCCGGGCAAGGCCACTGCCGAGTATGTCGAAGGGATCCTCAACCGCCTGACGCTGCTGGGGGCTCTGTTCCTGTGCGCGGTGGCCATCATCCCGACGACGGTGGAACGGGCAACCGGCATCACCACTTTCCAAGGTTTGGGGGCGACCTCGCTGCTGATTTTGGTGGGGGTGGCGATTGAGACCTCCAAGCAGATCCAGACTTATGTCATCTCACAACGCTACGAAGGGATGGTCAAACAGTAGTGCCGAGGTTGATCTTTCTGGGGCCGCCGGGGGCGGGCAAAGGTACACAGGCGGAGCGGCTGGCGGCCATTTACCACACGCCCAAAATTTCCACAGGCGATCTGTTGCGGGCCGAGGTGAAAGCCCAAACGCCCCTGGGGTGCCAGGCCAAGGTTTACATGGATGCGGGAGAGCTGGTGCCTGACGAGGTGCTGATCGGAATGGTGAAGGGGCAGTTGCAGCAATCTCCAGAGCAGGGCTGGATCCTAGATGGATTTCCTCGCACCTTAGCCCAGGCAGAAGCCTTGGAAGAGCTGCTGCAAGAGCTGGGCCAAGATTATGACTACGTCCTCAACTTGGAGGTGCCGGATGAGGTGGTGGTGGCCCGGCTGCTGGCCCGGGGCAAGGAACAGGGGCGCAGCGATGATGCGGATCGGTCGGTGATTCTCAAGCGTCTGGAGGTCTATCGGCAGCAGACGGCTCCCCTGATCGATTTTTATGAGGCCAAGGGGCGCTTGCAACGGGTCAACGGCAACCAGCCGGTGGAATCCGTACAGGAACATCTGCAGGCTCTTCTGGAAGGCTTCAGGAGGACGGCGTGATCAGAGCAGGAGCTGGAAATCCCTCCCAGCGGCGGGGCATGCAGCTTATTGAGATCAAATCTCGCCGCGAAGTGGAAAAAATGCGCCGGGCCGGTCGGGTGGTGGCCCAAGTATTGCAGGAGATCGCGGAGCGCCTGGAGCCGGGCTGGACCACGGCAGATATCGATGCCTATGCCGAGAGACGGGTGGCCCAACTCAATGCTTTGCCCAGTTTCAAGGGCTACTACGGCTTTCCCGCCTGCGTCTGTGTCAGTGTCAACCATGAGGTGGTGCACGGGATCCCCAGTCCCCGTAAAGTGGTGCAGCCGGGAGATGTGGTCAAAGTGGATTTTGGTGCCATCGTCGAGGGCTGGCATGCGGATTCCTGTATCACCATCGGCCTGGAACCCCTGAGCGACGCAGCTCGGGATCTGATCGATACTGCGGCCAAAGCCCTGCAGACGGGCATCGACTGTGTGCGCCACGGCGTTTGGCTTCAGGATGTCTCGGGTGCCATTGAAGATTACATCGAGGGGCGGGGCTATTCTGTGGTGAAGCAGTATGTTGGTCACGGGGTGGGGCGCAACCTGCACGAGGAGCCGCAGTTTCCCAACTATCGCACCCGCGATCTGCCCAATCCCAAGCTGCGCTCCGGCATGACGGTGGCCATTGAGCCGATGGTGAATGCGGGGGGAGAGGCAACCCGAGTGTTGCCAGACCAATGGACGGTGGTCACAGTAGATGGCTCTTGGTCAGCTCAGTTTGAGCACACGGTCTTGGTTACCGAGTCTGGAGCAGAAATTTTGACCGATCGCACGCCTTTTCAGTCCTAAGGGATCCCCTGATGAAGGACTGCAACGGTTAGGATAGAAGAGATGGAGTATATTTTCATTTCTTAACAGCGCGTGTCGTCGCGGCTGTGGATTGTTCTGTTGTTTGTTATGTCGTTTTTGGGAGGGCTCATTGTCTAAGGAAGATGCCATTGAAATGGAGGGGGTTGTTACCGAATCCCTGCCCAACGCCATGTTCCGAGTGGATCTGGACAACGGCTTCAACGTGCTCGCTCATATCTCCGGCAAAATTCGCCGCAACTACATCAAGATCTTGCCCGGCGACCGGGTCAAGGTGGAGCTGAGCCCCTATGACCTCAACAAAGGGCGCATCACCTACCGCCTTAAGAAAAAGTAGGTACCCTAGCTGGGCTGCTGAGGATGAAAGAGCTGAGCCAAGTTCTCAAGATCGGGCTCTGGACTACTGTCGGCGGGTTGGGTGCTCTAGCCGTTTTCAACGCTTGGATCTCTTCCCAAACTCAGCCTCTGCAGAGCCTGCTGCCGGGAGAGGAAAGGCATCACTTCTGGCGCGGCCATCGCCTGTTTTACAAGGTCATGGGATCCGGCCAGCCGTTGTTGCTGGTGCACGGCATTGGGGCAGGCTCCTCCAGCTATGAGTTTCGTGCAATTATGGCGGAGCTGGGGCAGCACTATCAAGTCTATGCTCTGGATTTGTTGGGGTGGGGCAACTCAGAACGTCCAGATTTGGAGTACACCGGCAGTCTCTACGCCGAGATGATCGGGGATTTTGTCCAGGAGGTGATCGGGCGACCCTGTCACGTCATTGCCAATTCCCTCTCGGCAGGGTTTGCGCTGCGCTCGGCCCGTCTACAACCCCACCATTGGCAGAAGCTGCTGCTCATCGCCCCTCTGGGAGACAACAGCCTCATCCCCGATGCCCTCGGGATCCCTTTGGCCCAGATTGCCTATGGATTCCTCAGCCTGCCCGTTCTGGGGTTGGCCTTCTACAACGGCATCACCGCCCCCTGGAGTGTACGCTTGTTTACAGAGCAGAGCTTGTTCTGATACATTTACGCTGAACACTGCTGAACATCACTGTTCAACTATGCAGCGATAGCATTCTGTTTGTT
>NZ_JANSHW010000042.1:0-1835 GCF_047461815.1 Synechococcus sp. R6-10 | reverse complement strand
CCTATCACTTGGGCATGTCCTTCCTGAACCAGCTTGTCGAAGTTATCGCCGCCCAGAAACATCGCCCCCACGTCTGCAATTCGGATAAAAGGCATGTCTTTGCCGAGGATCTCGCTAATCGGGAAAGGCATTACTCTACTCCACAGAAACGGCTAGATCAGACCAGCTTTGCTCGCCAGAGAAAAGCGATTCGGATGCACGGCAACCAAGTTTAACGCAGTTGGCAGTTGCACAGAAGCCTGAACGGTACTGAGATCTTGGATCATCGGGTTGTAAACATAAATGAGATAGCCTAATTCGGCGAGAAGCTTCGCCGACTCCAAACCTGAAAACTGGCCGACATTTTGGTTTTCAAACAGGATCAGCGGGGTACAGGTCTCGATCAGCTTTCTCCCCCCCTTCAGAACAGGAACCTCTGCCCCTTCCGCGTCAATTTTGAGCAGATCGATGGTGGGCTTGCTCTCTGAGATCCACAACTCGTCCAAGGTGATTTGCTGCACCGGCTGGGTTTCTTCTACAACCGACATGGGATCCGTGACGATGCGGTTGAAAACGCTGGCCCCTTCACAGACCAGGTAAACCTCGCGGGACTCTTCGCCTACCGCAGCTTCCACAACTTGCACGGATTGGTCGAGCTTGTTTTGAGCAACAGTTGCCCGCAAGCACTGCAAACATCCCGGCGTGGGCTCGATGGCATAGACTTTCCCAGACTCGCCCACACAGCGGGCAAAGAGAAAGGTGTAAACCCCAACGTTGGCCCCCACGTCAATGGCGTTCATGCCCGGCTTGAGGATTTGCCGACACAGCTCGATTTCACTCTCAAACCAGCGATCTTGAGCCAGGAGGACAAAGGTCACAATGCTTTTAAGATCTGGCTCTAGCCTTAGCTTGTACCCCTCATACTGAGTCCAGATTTCTATCTCGGCCACAGCATCGGAGGCTGGAGCTCCGTTAGGAGGCGTTTCTAACTCTTGCTCTGCTGAATCCGACTCCGCCTTGGAGGGATCCTGCCGCGGAATGTAGCGATCTAGAGCCAGTTGCAGCACTTGCAGGGCCCTGTCCTTCTGCCCAGGGAAATGGTCGGCTATTTTCTGCAGCAAGAAAGCCCCTTCCGGCTGCGCCTGCGCTGCCGCATTCATGGCAACCACCATTTGCGCCTCTAGATCCTCTGGGTCAATGGCTGCAGCCAGCCGCCAGTAGGGCAATGGCTCCGGTCGGTAAACGACTCCGCTGTGGTGGGCTAGCCAACGGGCTAGAGTGTGGAGGTAGCGCTCGCGGGGGCCAAGGCGGGAGGTAGCCTTGGAAGAGCGGCGGGCCTTTTTGCTAGCAGAAGCCAGACGAGGGGGATCCCAAGCCAGCCTGGGCTGGGATCCAGTTAGGCCCAAGCTGGGATCTTCTAGGTAACGCTGGGTCAAAAGCCGGGAGAGCAGCTCTTTTCCCTCTTGGAGGGCCGTGTAGCCGCTTCCCAAGGCCAAAAGGGCATGGAGGCGATTGAACTGGGAGGGGAGATGGTTGGGATCGAGATCCAAACCCTGCCGCCAGGCCGCCAGAGCCATGGCCCAAGCCGCACGTCGCTCCCGCGAGGTTTTGGCTTGCTGGGCCTTCAAGCAGTGAGAGATGCCCAGCTCGTTACATTCATCGGCAGTGGTGGGGATCCCCATGGCTTCGCTAACTAAGCTGCTGAATTATCCTACCACCTTGCCGGAGCTGCACTGGGTCTTCTGAACAGGCAGAAGAGAAGGCGGAAAAAGTTTGGTAACCTGGGAGAGCATGACTCTAGTCAATAATAAGCTCAACTATACTGAAAATAATGTATAATATGTTCAGTACGGATT
>NZ_JANSHW010000041.1:0-3526 GCF_047461815.1 Synechococcus sp. R6-10 | reverse complement strand
GAGGCGGGCTTTCCTCCCGACACCAAGCCTGCGGCTATGGTGCGGGCCTCCAGCCCGAAAATTTGGTGAAAGCCCCGATCCCGTTCGTGTCAGCAGTGCGGAACATTTTGGCCAGGCCCGCCGTTAGAGGACAAAGTTAACCAGCTTTTTCGGCACCACCACCACTTTTTTGGGTGTTGCCCCCTCCAGGTATTTCTGCGCTGCTTCTGACCGAAGGGCCAACTGTTCCTGCTCCTCCGGCGTCACCTCGGCAGGGGCCTCAAACGAGCCGCGCAATTTGCCGTTCACCTGAATCACAATGGTCACCGTGTCGGCCACCAGCGCTGCCGGGTCATAGCTGGGCCAAGACTGCCGATGCACCGAGTCTGCGCCCCCCAGCGCCTGCCACAGCTCCTCCGCAATATGGGGGGCAAAAGGCGCCATCAGCAACACCAGCGTGCGGATCCCCTCTGCATAGACCGGCGAATCCGGGATCCCGGCCTCCCCCAGAGCATTGCTCAGCTTCATCAGCTCGGCAATGGCGGTGTTGAATTGATAATCGTTTTCCAGATCTTCGCTGACTTCCTTGATGGCGGTGTGGATGGCCCGGCGCAGATCTTTTTCCGCCTTGGTCAGGGATCCCACCTCGACCTCGGCCGGCAACAGCTCTGGGGCCCCGCTCTGCAAGGACTCCGTCCCGCTACCGCGAACGACAAACTCGTACACCTGCCGCCAGACGCGGTTGAGAAAGCGAAATTGCCCTTCCACGTCGGCATCGTCCCACTCCAGATCCTTCTCCGGCGGGGCCTTGAACAAGATAAACATGCGGGCCGTATCTGCCCCGTAGTGGGCCAGCACCTCCTCAGGATCCACGCCGTTGCCCTTGGACTTAGACATGGTAGCGTAGATAACTTGCAGGGGCTCGCCCGTTTCCGGATCCCGCGGGTCGTTGGGATCCTGCACCAGAGCTGCCGGGATCCAGCGATCCTTGCCGGACTTGTTGGGGTTGTAGTAGGTGCGCCCTTGCACCATCCCCTGGGTGAGCAGACGCGAGAACGGCTCGTCAAAATCCAGCAGCCCCCGATCCCGCAACACCTTGGTAAAAAAGCGGGAATAGAGCAGGTGCAGGATGGCGTGCTCGATGCCGCCCACGTACTGATCCACCGGCAGCCAGGCGTTCACCTGGTCTTTGCGGAAGATCTCTTGGTCGTTGCGGGCATCGCTAAAGCGCAGGAAGTACCACGACGAGCAGACAAAGGTGTCCATGGTATCGGTTTCCCGGCGAGCCTCCGCGCCACAGGTGGGGCACTTCACCTTCACCCAGTCCTCCAACTGGGCCAACGGGGATCCCCCTCGCCCCGTCAGCTCCACATCCTCCGGCAAGAGCACCGGCAGATCCTTCTCCGGCACCGGCACAATGCCACAGTGGGGACAATGGATCACCGGGATGGGACAACCCCAGTAGCGCTGCCGCGAGATCAGCCAATCCCGCAGGCGGTAGTTGATCTGCTTTTCCCCCAGCCCCTGGGCTTCCAGCCAGGCGATGGCTCTTTCCACGCTTTGCCCTGGGCCTTTGCCCACCGGGATCCCGTCTAGGGGGCCGGAGTTGATCATCACCCCCTCCCCCGTCCAGGCAGCCTGCAGTTCTGAGGACTCCGTCCCGCTGGCGCGATCCGCTGAGGCCGGAGAACCCTCCGGCGGCTGCACCACCCGCTTGATGGGCAGGCCGAACTTGCGGGCAAACTCGAAATCCCGCTGGTCGTGGGCGGGCACGGCCATGATGGCCCCCGTCCCGTAGCCCATCAACACATAGTCGGCAATCCAGATGGGGATCCGCTCTTGGTTAACGGGGTTGATGGCGTAGGATCCCGTCCAAACCCCTGTCTTTTCCCGGTCTTCAGCGCTGCGCTCGATCTCGCTGCGGGCAGCGGCCTGGGCTTGATAGGCTCTGACGGCCTGCAGTTGCTCGGCAGTGGTGAGCTTGTCCACCAAGGGGTGCTCCGGCGACATCACCATGAAGGTGGCCCCCCAGAGGGTATCAGGCCGGGTGGTGAATACTGCCAGCTCGTCCCCTGCCTCGGTTTTGAAAATCACCTTGGCCCCCACCGATTGGCCAATCCAGTTCTCCTGCATGGTGCGCACCCGCTCCGGCCAGCCGGAGAGCTTTTCCAGATCCGCCAGCAGTTGGTCGGCATAGGCGGTGATTTTGAAAAACCACTGCTTGAGCATGCGCTTTTCCACCAGGGCGCCGGATCTCCAGGAACGCCCCTCCGCATCCACCTGCTCGTTGGCCAGCACCGTCTGATCCACCGGATCCCAGTTCACTGGCGCTTCCTTCTGGTAGGCCAGGCCGGCCTTGAAAAATTGCAGGAAGAGCCACTGCGTCCACTTGTAGTAGTCGGGGGCGCAGGTGGTGATCTCCCGCTCCCAGTCGTAGGAGAGCCCCAGCCGCTGCAGTTGCTCCCGCATCTGGGCAATGTTTTGGTAGGTCCACTTGGCCGGTGGGATCCCCCGGTCGATGGCGGCATTCTCCGCCGGCAGGCCAAAGGCATCCCAGCCCATCGGGTGCAACACCGCGTATCCCTGCATTCGTTTGTGGCGGGCAATTACATCGGTGATGGTGTAATTGCGCACATGCCCCATGTGCAGGTTGCCGCTGGGATAGGGGAACATGGACAGAGCATAGAATTTGCGGCTCCCGTCCTTCAGCTCTGGGGTGCGATCCAGCCCGATTTCACGCCAGTGGGCCTGCCACTTGCTCTCAATGGCCTGGGGATTGTAGCGCGCGTCCACGGTTCGATGCTCCTGGGAAAAAAGCGCTCACGCTGGGAGATAGAAGCATTTTGACATACTCCCCACGCCAGTGCTCTCAAGCAAGGAACGGGATCCCTATTGGCGCTGACAAACCGACAAGCAGGGATCACAAGCAGGGATCAGTAGGTTTCTTCGTGCCACCTGTCTGCTTTCTTCAGTTCCTTCTGGAACTTGCTCCAATCCTGACCGGCTTGTTCGGCCAAAGGCCCCATGACGTTGTTGATCCCGTCCTCCATCCCCTTGAGGCCGCAGATGTAGGTGTAGGTGTTGGGCTGTTGCAGCATCTCCCACAGCTCGGCGCCGTACTCGGCCATGCGGTTTTGCACGTACATTTTCTTGCCATCGGGGGTCTGTTGCTCGCGGCTGATGGCGTAATCGACGCGGAAGCGATCCCCGTACTGGGCTTTCCAAGCCTCCAGATCCCCGTGGTAGAGCAAGGTGGAGGTGGTGGGCACCCCAAAGAACAGCCAGATCTTGCCCTGATAGTTGGGATCCTCTTCAAACAGGTGCTTGATGAAAGCGCGAAAAGGAGCAATGCCGGTGCCGGTGGCGATCAAAATCAGGTTGGCGTTCTCATCTTCGGGCAGTAGGAAGGTTTTCCCCGATGGCCCCGTGATCATCACCTCGTCGCCTGCCTTCAAATCGGTGAGGAAGCCGGAGCAGACCCCCACCCCCGGTTGGCCCGTCTCTTTATCGACATATTCGGCCCGCTTCACACTCAAAGAGACGGTGC
>NZ_JANSHW010000040.1:0-10381 GCF_047461815.1 Synechococcus sp. R6-10 | reverse complement strand
AGAGCAGAGCAGGCTCAGGGCTACTGAAAGCCCGCTCCGTACCGCTTAGCGGTCGGAGCCGGGTAGTTTACGGCGCCAACAAAACTGGCCAGTTTGTGCGTATCCTCAATTTGATGCGGGAGCACATCCCAGAAGCCGACTCTGCCAGAGCCGCCTTTGCCCGCTTTTGGACTGCTGAGTACTTGGCCAGCGCCGATCCCGCAGATGGAATCGAATTTTTCCAGACCCGGCTGCGCCCCCTCTTCGAGACCAACTATTTCCGCCCCATTGGTGAGAGCGGTAACCCTGTTGACTTTTTCCCGGTGCTGGATTTTCCCTTCGTGCTTCTGTTTGGGCTGGAATTTTTGCTGCGCACGGTGGCCATCAGCCGCCGCTACACCGGCGTCAATTGGCTGGATGCCATGCTCTGGCGTTGGTACGATGTGCTGTTGCTGCTGCCCTTTTGGCGCTGGCTGCGGGTGATCCCCGTCACCATCCGGCTGGGACAAGCGCAGTTGCTGGATCTGGAGCGGGTACGCGCCCAGGTGAGCCAGGGCTTTGTTACCAACTTCGCCGAGGATCTGACGGAAGTCATTGTCGTGCGGGTGATTAACCAAATCCAGGTATCCATTCAGCGGGGATCCCTGCCCCTGCTGCCGGCAGCGCGTACCCAGCGCGACTACATTGATATCAACAACACCAACGAGCTGGAGGCGATTGCCAACCTGGTTTTTCGCATTGTTCTCTACCGCGTTTTGCCCCAGGTGCAACCGGAATTGCAACAACTGCTCCGCTACAACCTGGATGGCCTGCTCAAGCAGTTGCCTGCCATGCAAACTCTAGAACAGCTTCCCGGCCTGGGATCCCTGCCTGGCCAACTGACGGAGCGCCTGGCCAACGAGCTGACCACCACCACCTACAAAACCCTGACGGGCAGTTTCGAGGATCCCGTCGGCTCCAAGCTGGCAGCGCAACTGATGCAGCGGTTTGGTGAGGTCTTGGCACGGGAACTCAGCCAGGAGCATGCTTCGGAAGAAATTCGCTCTCTCCTGCAAGACTTGCTGGAAGAGATCAAAATTAACTACGTCGAGCGGCTATCCCACGAGGATCTGGAGGAGGTGATGGAGCAAACCCGCCAGCTTCGGCAAAAGGCCCAGCAACTGGAGAAAGACCGCCGCCGATAGAGTTCGGGGGATTGGTTGACGAGGTTTCGCCAGTTCAGTAGGATAATGGTTTCAAGTCGGGCGAGTGGCGAAACTGGTAGACGCACCGCACTCAAAATGCGGCGGGAAACCGTGTCGGTTCGAATCCGACCTTGCCCATGATTTTTAGTCTGCTGTGACGAGCTGTAAGGCTCGCTGCTTTCTGGGTTTGGTAGGTTGATCCGTCTTGCCTCTTCTCACAGGGGTTTGGTGATAGAACCAGCCAAGCCCTTCTGGAGCAGGGTGCCAGCGGGACGGAGTCCTTAGATAGGGCAGCCAGAATCGGGCTCATCCTGCATCCTAGAGATGAAGCTCTAGCCGCTAAACTGGGGAATCATGGATGCAACTTTGGAATCTTTCTTTGCCTCTGCCACCCGAATTGGGCTAGGTCTGGCAGGCTTGTTGGCTATGCTCACCCTGCTGGCCTGGATCCGCAATTGGCCCTTGAAGTTTTCCCTGGTGGGCTACACGGCGTTTGCGCTGGTTTTAACAGCGGGATGTTTTGCCCTCAGCTTGGGGCCGATCTTTCGCTCCCGCATTCCCGGTGCTGCCCCCTACACCACCGTCTATGACCAAGGGGCGGATCGAGCGGTTATTGCTGTCAGCCCGGATATCACCCCAGAGCAACTGATCCTCACCCTGAAGCAGGCGGCCAGCGATTTGGGATCCCCAGGACGCTTCTCCACCGGTTCGCCGGTGTTCACCTTGCGGGCCCGCACCGTCATCCATCCCGAGCCGGGAGTTTCCGAGCCGTTGCTCTTGGGCACGCTGCAACAGCCGTTGGGAAAGCGCCTGCGCACCCCAGAAGAACAACAGCAGCAGCAGATCCATCTAGAGGAAGAGGCCTTTGCCCGGCTGCGGAAGTTGGCCCAGGGTCAGGCTTCTGCCGCCTTGTCTGCAGAGGAAGCGGAAGAGCCAACCACCGGGATCCCACTTGCCCAGTCTTGAGCGCTGAGCCAGCGGCGCAGATCCTGTCCCACCCGGTCGGGGATCTCCCAGGGAAAGAGATGAGCCACGTTGGGATAGACAATGCAGGTGCAGTGGGGCAGGGCGCGGGCTGTGGCCAGGCTGCTGTTGGCGGTGATGTGGCGATCCCGCTCGCCGGCCATAAGCAGTACCGGGATGCGAATTCGGTGCAGATCTCCCTCGCGGTTGTAGCCCCGTTGCAAAGCGGCGCGCAGAGCTTGGCGAGCCTGGGGGGAGGTGTGCAGATAGGCGGGCAAGGCCATGTGCGCCAAATACCGATAGGCCGTTGGGGTCTGTTGCTGCATCAGGTAGCGGTAAAGGGAGCGACGGCCAAAGGTCTCGATGTTCCATTCCCAGCCGGGCCAAAGCCAGTTGAGCAGCGAGGCAACGCCGGTGTTGACCTGATCCCAAAAATCGGTGGGGGGATGGTTGCTGCGGGGGCAGGCGGCACTGGCCACCAAGACCAAACCCTTTACCCGCTGCGGCAGCCGCAAAGCCAACTCCAGGGCCAGGATCCCGCCCAAAGACCAGCCCAGAACCAGACACTCCTGCCAGCCCAGGCGATCCAGCAGCCGCTCCAAGTCCTCTAGGTGATCCTGCATCTCAAAGGGATCCGTCACCTGGGAATGCCCGTAGCCACGCAGATCTGGCGCCACACAGGGGTGGATCCCCGCCACTGCCTCTGCAAATACCGCCATGCAGTCGGCATTGCCCGGATGGCCGTGGAGCATCAAGATTGGGAGGGAGGGGATCCCTTTTCCCCAAGTACGGTAGTGGAGCTGCAGGCCCATCGCGTCAGCAGTGCAGTTCCCGACTGCTGTAGGCATAACACTCTGGATAGCATCTAGACAGCAGGGTTAGGCGCTGGCCGCCTTCTTCGGAGTGGGCTGGAGCTTTACCCCGTTGGGAATACAAATTAAGTTTTGATCCAGCACCTGCACAAACCCTTTCGAACGCAGGGATCCCAGAAGACGAGTCACCGTCACGCGGGTGGCCCCAATGGCATCCCCAATCTGGGCATGGGTAAGGGGCCAGGGGAGATACATCCCTTGTTCACAGGGCTGTCCATACTCTTCGATCAACAGGCTCAAGAAGCCCTTGAGGCGATCGATGGCGCGCCGTTGGCCCAGATTTCCCAACCACAGCAGCTTCCGTTGCAGTTGCTGGCGGAAGTTTTCCTGAATCTTCTGGTGCAGATAGGGCCACTGCTCCAGATCCTGCCAGTAAAACCACATCACCGTGGTGCGATCGGCGTGGGTGCAGGCTTTCAACTCAAAGCGCTCTGGGTTGCTCAGCTCAAAAGGAAATCCAGCCGTGATGAACCCAACAAAGACCTCCCGCCGCTCTGGAGTTTGGCTGACCAGGCGCACCACTCCCTCTTGGGTGATGTACACCAATCCCGGACGAGTGGGAATGCGCACGTCTTTGGGAAAGGTGCGACAGCGGTAGTGCTCCTCGGCCCACTGGCAAAGCTCACGCCATTCCTGAGCCTCTGTTGCCGATGTGATGGAAACAAGTGACATGAGATCAACTTCCTGTCGCTCGAGCGACCTGATGGGTTTTACAGACTTTCCAGCTTTACCCGGCTGTAGGCTATGCAACGCTTCCGCGTTCGCGCCGGCGGTGCGGAGCACCTACACGTCAACGGGACGGAGTCTTAGGAAGATGGGGATGGAGAAACAGCAAGATACACACAAGAAGGCAAATACAAAGAGGAAGGAAACCGCAGGGTTTACTTTACCTTAGCTTCATAATGGCACTTGACCTCATAGGGTGACATTGTGTTCCTACTGATATTGTTCAAAAGGCTACGTCCAATAATAACCCCAAGAAGCCGTAAATTTTCAGATTCTGCCGCTGAACTCGGCTACCTGGGGGATCAGCGCAGATCATTGGGTCAGACTGGTGTATGTCTAAGGGCGGGTGTGGGGTGGCTGGGATGAATATTCTCATCAGCAACGACGATGGCATCCAGGCGGCAGGGGTGCGGTGTTTGGCAGCAGCGCTGGCCCAGCTGGGGGGGCACCAGGTAACGGTGGTCTGTCCGGATCGGGAGCGCTCGGCCACCGGCCACGCCCTGACGTTGCACAAGCCGCTGCGGGTGGATCCGGTGCGGGAGGGATTTCCTCCAGAAGTGCAGGCCTGGGCCTGTTCGGGCACCCCTTCCGACTGTGTCAAGTTAGGTCTGGACGGGCTATTGGATCGTCCTCCCGATTGGGTGATTTCCGGCATCAATCAGGGAGCCAATCTGGGCACGGATGTGCTCTACTCCGGCACCGTCTCGGCGGCAATGGAAGGGCTATTGGAAGGGATCCCTAGCCTGGCAGTAAGCTTGGCCAGTTTTACCCATCAGGATTTTCAACCAGCGGCCCAGGTGGTGCTGAAGCTACTGGAGAAACTGAGCCTGAAACCCCTGGGGGAGCCGATGCTGTTGAACATCAACGTGCCCCCCCTAGCGCTGGCTGAAATACGCGGCATGGTCTTGGCCCGCCTGGCCTGGCGCAAGTACACAGATCTCTACGAGAAACGGGTGGATCCGCGCGGCAAGGCCTACTACTGGCTAGCTGGAGAGGTGGTGGAAGAGGAGGTGGATCCCTGTTCGGACGTGCGGGCGGTTGCTGAGGGCTATGTGTCGATTACGCCCCTGCAGCCGGATCTAACGGCCTACGCGGCCTTTGATAGCTTACAGCGCTGGGGGCTCTCAGCTTTTGGCTCATGAATTTTAAGCCGGTGAGCTGGGGTCAGCGCCGAACAATGTCATCCCCTCCAAATTTTGGGTCGAACTCGGCGGGAAAGCGGGTGTTGGCACTGTAGATTGCCCCTTCCAGAAAAGCGCTCTTCAGGTTGTCCATCGACAGATTGGCCCCTCGCAAATCCGCCCCCGTTAGATCCGCCCCACTTAGGTCGGCGCCACGCAAATTGGCCCCACTCAGGTTGGCCTCGCCCATCATAGAGGAGACTGCGTAGAAACTCCCGTCAGCGCCAGCAATCGTTTCGCCACCCCTTCGGCAACCGGCATGACCGACAGGCGTGTGCCCCGCCGCACCACCTCCAGCTCCTCCGGGGTGAAGGTGGCCCGCAATTTGGCCAAAGGGATCACTCTTTCAAAAGCAGCCAAAAATTGCACCCGCACCGTGTACCACCGGGGATCTGCTGGAGTGGACTTGGGATCGTAGCAGGGGCTGGTCGGATCAAACTGGCTGGGATCCACCACGTGGGTTTCCAGGATCTCCATCAAACCGGCAATTCCGGGTGGCTCGGCATTGGAATGGTAGAAAAAGGCGCGATCCCCAGGCTGCATTGCCTTCAGATAGTTGCGGGCTTGGTAGTTGCGCACGCCATCCCAAAGGGTTTGGCCCTCCCGCTGCAAATCCCAGATGCTGTAAACGCTGGGCTCAGATTTCATCAGCCAGTAGTTCATGGGGCACTAAGCTCTGGGAGCAGATAAAAGGGAGCAACGGGCAGCAAACTCGACAAAGTTTTGCAACATCTGCAAGCCAACAGGGCCCGACTTTTCGGGGTGAAATTGGGTAGCAAACAAGGTGCCGCGGGCAATAGCGGCTACACAGGTTTGGCTGCCGTGTTGGGTGGTAGCAGCCACCCAGCTTGGGTCATTGGGCACTGCGTGGTAGGAGTGGACAAAGTAAACCCAGCTTTGATTCGGGATCCCTGCCCAAAGAGGCGATTGGGGTTGGGTAAGGTGCAACTGGTTCCAGCCCATGTGGGGGATACGCAAGCCCGGCTCCGGTCGAAAGCGCTGCACCCGTCCAGGCACAATGCTCAGCCCTGGCTCTGTTCCCTCTTCGCTGCTTTCGAACAAAACTTGCAGCCCAAGGCAAATGCCTAAAAAAGGCTGTTGCCGCTCCACAGCTTCCCGGATCGCTTTCCCAAAGCCCCGCGCCCGCAGCTGCTGCATGGCTGGGTCAAAGGCCCCATCGCCGGGCAGGACAATGCCGTCAAAAGCCGCTAGTCCAGTTGGCTCTGTTACTAGCTGCACCTCAGCTCCGGCCCGCTCCAGCCCTTTGCAAGCCGAATGCAGATTTCCCGCCTCATAGTCGATCACCGCCAGGCGTACAGTCCCCATGGGATCCCTCCTCGTGAGGAGTTTCGGAGTCTATCAGTATAGTGGTTCTATCCCGTTTGAGCTGACCCATGGCTGTGGCAACGGCTTTGCACAATCCCACTCCGACCGATACTGCTCTGCAATGCTGCCGCGACCAGGTTGATTGGCCTGAAGCAGCTTACCTGCACATCCCTTTTTGTCGGCAACGCTGCCACTACTGTGATTTTGCCACCGGCCTGGGCACCCGCAAGTTGATGGAAACCTACGTGCAGATGCTCTGCCGGGAGATCGGCGGCGCCTACCGCTACCGCCATCTGGCCGGGGATCCCAGACCGTTGACCAGCATTTTTTTCGGGGGTGGCACCCCTTCTCTGCTGACGGTGGAGCAACTGGGGCGGATCTTGACTCAATTGAGGGAGAGGATCCCGTTTCATCCCGACTGCGAGATTTCTCTGGAGGCCAACCCCGGCACCCTGACGCGGGAGCAGTTGGCGGGCTACCGGGAGCTGGGGGTCAACCGCATCAGCCTAGGGGTACAGGCATTTCAGCCAGAGCTGCTGGCCGCTTGTGGTCGCCTGCATGGAGTGGAGGAAGTTTACGAAGCCGTGGCCGACTTGCAGGCGGCGGGCTTTGAGAATTTCAACCTGGATTTGATCTTTGGGCTGCCCTACCAGACTTTGGAACACTGGCAGCAGTCTCTACGAGCTGTTCTTGAGATTAACCCCACCCATGTCTCCGTCTATGATCTGACGATTGAACCGGGAACCCGCTTTGGTCGGATGTACCGACCGGGAGCAGCACCTTTGCCCAGCGAGGAAACCACAGTTGCCATGTACCTAATGGCGCGGGAGCTGCTCACCGAAGCGGGCTACATCCACTACGAAATCTCCAATTTTGCCCGCCCCGGCTACGCCTGTCGCCACAACCGAGTGTACTGGGAAAATCGCCCTTACTTTGGCTTTGGCATGGGATCCGTCGGCTACGAGGGGGGACGGCGCATTCAGCAGCCCAAAACCCTTTACCACTACTTCGAGCAGGTGAAAGTCGGAGTCCACCCTCTCCCTCCTGAAGCATCCCCAGAAGAAGTTTGGATGGATACTTTGATGTTGGGGTTGCGTCTAAAGGAAGGTCTGGATTTGTGCCATTTACAGGAGCGTTTTGGCCACCCAAAGGTCGAGCAAGCTTTGGAGAGGCTGGATCCCTATTTTGAGAAGGGATGGGCCAGTTGTGAGGCAGGCCGGCTACGGCTGATTCCGCCCGATGGCTGGCTATTTTCCAATGAGATTCTCAGAGACTTGCTGGCTTGATTCCGACGGTTACTTTCACAAGATTTCTCACCAGAGCCCCCTATCCCAATTGGCCGAAAACTCAAGCTTTGAGGAGCGTAGGCCATCACCATTTCCAGCAGCCATTAAACCCAACATTTCACAGATCCTGAGATCTCTAATCTTGCAAGAGGGGTTGAGGGGAAAGATACGGAAGCCCAGAGGATCCCTATCGATAGTTGACAAATTGCAGCGCCACCGGGTAGTCCTGCTGCCTAAGCATTTGAATGACCGCCTGTAGCTCGTCTTTATCCTTGCCGGAAACGCGCACCAGATCCCCTTGAATGGCGGGCTGCACCTTCTTAAAGTTGTCGCGGATTTGCTTGGCGATCTGTTTGGCCAGTGTGGCATCAATGCCCTTTTTCAGGTGAACCACCTGGCGCACTCGGTTGCCGCCGGCGCTCTCTGGGGGTTGGAAGTCGAAGATCTTCAGGGATAGACCCCGCTTGGCCGCTTTGGTGAGGAGCAGATCCCGAATGGAGTTGAGGGCCATGTCGTTGGCGGTGGTGATGGTCAGGGATCCCTCCTCCAGCTCAATTTCCGTCTGAGTATCCTTGAGGTCGTAGCGCTGTTTGATCTCCCGTCGGGCTTGATCCACAGCGTTCACCAGTTCCTGCCGATCGAAATCACTGACGATATCAAATGAGTAGGTAGAGGCCATAAACCTTATCTTCGCTATCGTTCAGTATCTTAAGCCCTCAGCCAAGCAGGGATCCCTAACTCTCGGAGAAGCTACAACAGGTAGAAGGATCCCAGTCCAGATTTACGGAGAAGCAGGATGGCCGATGTTGTTTTAATTACAGGCGCCTCTGAAGGCATCGGCAGAGCTACTGCCTTTGCCTTTGCCCGTGGGGGTTACCGATTGGCGCTGGCTGCCCGCACTGCCGAAACCCTGAAGCAAACGGCCATCGACCTGGAGCAAAGCCTAAATGCCGAGGTCTTGGCCGTTCCCACCGATGTCACGCAGCCAGAACAGGTGCAAAACCTGGTGGAGAGAACCCTAGAACGCTATGGCCGCATCGACTGCCTGATCAACAACGCCGGCATCTGCATGAGTGGCCCTTTTTTGCAAACTACCCTGGAACACTGGCAGGCTTTGATGGCGGTCAACTTTTGGGGCTACCTCCACACCATCCGAGCCGTGCTCCCCGACATGTTGAAGCGCAAAAAAGGCCAGATCATCAACGTGGGATCCATTGGCGGCAAAATGCCCCTGCCCCAGATGAGCGCCTATTGTGCCAGCAAGTACGCGGTCAGCGGGCTGACAGAAGCGCTGCGTCTGGAACTGCAACCCCAAGGGATCCAGGTGATCGGCGTCCATCCGGGCATCGTCAGCAGCAATTTCCTCAAGCGAGCCATTTTTCTGGATGAGGTGGGGCCAGAGTCCTCTCCCGATGGCCACTCCCAAACCTCAGGTGGCAAAGCCCGCGAGCAAATGCAACAGGCGCTGGAGAGTTTCTGGGCCAGCCAGCCGGAAGAAGTTGCCGAAGCCATTTGGGATGCCGCTCGCCAGTCCAAGTCAGAGGTGGTGGTGGGCATGGCCCAATGGGCGGTAGGAGCTTACACCCTCTTCCCCGGATGGGTCGGCTCATTGCTCCAGAATGTTCCTCGCTAGCCCACTGGATCGGTCGAGAGTTCTGGGGCGCTGGATGAGCGATTCTGCAGACCCAGCGATAGCAGGAAGAAGGCTAAACTTCGGTATAGTTTGAGGTACGGTTAAACACTGGTATTGACAGCGGAAGTATGGTTGAATCTGTGCCTTCTCCTTCCGGTACCCACCAGCACATCTTGATCGTGGAAGACCGAGATGGCCGCCGTACCCAGGTGCTGGGATCCGCCAAATACTTCATCGGTCGGGACTTGGCGAACGACATCTGTCTCAACTCTCAGTATGCCTCCCGCTACCACGCCATGCTGCTGCGGATTCCCGCCGAGCGAGAGGGAGAATATTGCTACCGCATTTTGGATGGGGATCTGGAAGGTCGCCCCAGCACCAATGGCTTGTTGATCAACGGCCAGAAATTGACCACCCACCAGCTCAAGTCGGGGGATGTGATCACCTTTGGCCCCGATGCCAAAGCCACCTACAAAATTGTTAAGGCTCCCTAGGCCCAGATCTCTGCAGAGCGTGCAATCGCCCCCCAATCAACAGCAGCAAAGCCAGCACCAAGGCCATCTCCGACAGCAAGGTCGCTAGGGCCGCCCCCTGCCAACCCCACCTTGGGATCCAAACCGCATTCAAAAGCCCATTCAGCCCCAGAGCCATCAGTTGCAGACGGCTGCGGGGCTTTTGCAACCCTGCCCCGGTGAGCAGGTGAGACAGCAAAAGGTGGATCCCCTCTAGCAAAATGACCGGGCTGAGCCAACGCAGGATGAGGGCCGTTTCCCGGTAAGCCGATCCCAGCACCCAGGGGATCCCGTAGGATCCCAGCGCCAGCCCCAGGGCGGCCAAACTGCCGTAGCCCACCACCCAAGGGGAAAGGTGACAGGCGTAGCGCCAGCCTTGTGGGAGTCCTTTTTGGCCTTGGCGGCACAGCTCGGCAAAATGGCTGGTGAGCAGGGCGATCATCGGCGTTTGCGAGAAGTTGATCACCCGATAGGCAGCGCTGTAAAGACCCCCCGCCGCTGCTGAGGCCAAACGGGGCAAGAGCAGCTTATCCAAATCGGTGAAGGTTTTCACCGCGGCCAGCCCCACCGCAAAGTCCCAGCCCGCTGTCAGCCGTTCCCGCAGATCTCGCCAGCTCAGGGCCAAGGGGGGAGAAGGCTCGCTCCACCGCCCCATCCCCCTCGCGATCAGCAGCAGCACGACCAACACCATCAGGCCGTACAGAACAGCCCATTGCACC
>NZ_JANSHW010000039.1:0-1508 GCF_047461815.1 Synechococcus sp. R6-10 | reverse complement strand
CGGAAGGAAGGGATCCCCAGCTTTGCCGCTGCTGGGGGAGCACTGGCAGTTACGGGGTTTTTTTCGCCGGCTTTTGCCCACCACGCCCTGGGAGGGAAACTGCCTGCAACGGCCTGGGAGGGATTTCTCTCCGGGCTGGCTCACCCTGTCATTGGCTTGGATCACCTGGCCTTCGTCGTGGCCATCGGTCTTGTGGCGGCGGGGCAGCCCTGGCGCTACGGGATCCCGCTGGGCTTTGTGCTAGCGGGTCTGGTGGGCACTGGGATCCACCTGGCCGGCTGGGATCCCCTGGGACTGACGGAGCTGGCCATTGCCTCTTTGGTGGTTCTCTTCGGCTTGCTGCTGGTGCAACCGCGGCAGATCCCAAGTTGGCTCTTGCTAATAGGGGGATCCCTGGCGGGGCTATTCCATGGCTATGCCTACGCCGAAACCATTATCGGCGCCCAACCCATGCCTTGGGTGGGATATCTACTGGGGTTGAGCACCGTCCAGTATGGGGTAGCTCTCCTGGCCCTTTGGGCAGCAGAACGCTGGGGGTTGCGGATCCCTGGCTTAACTCGCTGGGCCGGCTGGGCGATTACAGTGGTGGGGGCTGCCTTCCTGACCTTGGCAGTGGTGGGCGCGTAAAAAGCGCTAATTTTGCTCCCTTGCGCTCGGGATCCCCGATCCGGTACAAGGATAGCGGTGAAGATCTGTAAAACGAGGGGAGATCCCATGGAGCGCACCTTTATTGCCATCAAGCCAGACGGCGTGCAGCGGGGGCTGGTGGGCACCATCATCCAGCGCCTGGAGAGCCGGGGCTACCAATTGGTGGGCCTGAAGCTGGTGCAAGTGAGCCAAGAGCTGGCGGAAGCCCATTACGCCGAACACAAGGAGCGCCCCTTCTTCCACAGTTTGGTGAAGTTCATTACCTCGGGGCCGGTGGTGGCTATGGTCTGGCAGGGCAAAGGGGTGATTGCTGCCGCCCGTAAGCTCATCGGCAAGACCAACCCCCTGGAGGCAGAACCGGGCACCATTCGCGGCGATTTTGGCATCGACATTGGCCGCAACCTCATTCACGGCTCCGATGGAGTTGAAACCGCGCAGCGGGAGATCGCCCTTTGGTTCGATGAGTCGGAATTGGTGAGCTGGACACCGGTTGCCCAAAGCTGGATTTATGAGTAGGTACTTGCTGCAGGCAAGGGGTAGTCGTGTTCGCAGGTTCCAGACCGGAAGTAGTGCAGAGCGCTAGGGCCGTGTTTCGAACTGGCTTCGGCTGGCCGCAAGCGGCTCTGTTGGAAGTGCCTTGAACCACCCCTTCTCTGCCAAAACTCGAGCGGCAAGCAGGATCTGTTTGCTAGTAAACTACCCGACCCTGACTGCTTCGCAGTACAGGGCAGGCTTTCGGCAGCCCTGCAGTTGGCAAGCCAACCACGAACCTCTGGGCTGGTTTACAGCAGCCCCCAAAAGCGCAATCACCTTCGCACCGTTAAAATCCGCATCCCCTTCCCAACCGCAGTGCCCGCATT
>NZ_JANSHW010000038.1:0-3463 GCF_047461815.1 Synechococcus sp. R6-10 | reverse complement strand
GGGATCTACACCTATCTGCCGCTCCTCTGGCGGGTGCTGCAAAAGATCTCGGAGATTGTCCGGGAGGAGATGAACGCCATCGGCGCTCAGGAGTGTCTTTTGCCCCAGCTGCAGCCGGCAGAGATCTGGCGGGAATCGGGGCGATGGGATGTGTACACCCAAGCCGAGGGGATCATGTTTGCCCTCAAGGACAGGCAGGGGCGGGAACAGAGCCTCGGCCCCACCCACGAAGAGGTGATCACCCTGCTGGCCCGCGACCTGATCCGTTCTTACCGGCAATTGCCCCAAACCCTCTATCAGATCCAGACCAAGTTTCGGGATGAGATTCGGCCCCGCTTTGGCCTAATGCGAGGGCGGGAATTCATCATGAAAGACGCCTATTCCTTCCACGCCAACGAGGAAAGCCTGCGCCAGACCTACCAAGATATGTACCGAGCCTATAGCCGCATCCTCAGGCGCTGTGGGCTGGAGTTTCGCGTGGTGGATGCTGATGCCGGGGCGATCGGGGGGCCATCGGCGGCCTCGCAGGAGTTTATGGTGCTGGCCTCTGCCGGAGAAGATGAGATTCTCTACACGCCCGATGGCTCCTATGCTGCCAATGTGGAGAAGGCCGTCTCCATCCCGCCGCCAGCGGCAGAGTCTCCCTACACCGCCTTCCAGGTTCTGGATACGCCGGGAACCGAAACCATCGAGAAGCTGGCCGCTTTCCTAAAAATCTCCTCTACCCTGATCGTTAAAAACGTCCTCTACCAAGCCCTCTACGACAACGGCCTGCGGGTGGCAGTGCTACTCAGCATCCGTGGGGATCAAGAAGTCAATGAGGTCAAACTGGCCAACCACCTCAGCCGCTTGGCAGAGCGCTACCAAGCCAACAAGCTGCTCAAGCTCACCTTGGCGGATGCCGAGATCCAAAACAGTTGGCAGGGGGATCCCATCCCGGTGGGCTACATTGCCCCCGACTTGCCGGATAGCTGTCTGGGCCGGCAAAAAAACCTTGCCCCCCAGATCCTGCGCTTGGCCGACCAGACGGCAGCTCTGCTGCAGAACTTTGTGACCGGCGGCAACCAGGTGGGGCAGCACGTGGTGGGGGCCAACTGGGGCGAGCAATATCCCCTGCCGGAAGTGGTGGATGTGCGCAAGGCACAGGCGGGGGATCGGTGTTTGCTCAACCCCGACCAGATCCTGGAAACGGCCCGTGGCATCGAGATCGGCCATATCTTTCAGCTAGGCCTCAAGTTCTCGCTGCCAATGCGGGCCACCTTTACCGACGAACAGGGATCCGAGCAGCCCCTCTGGATGGGCTGTTATGGCATTGGGGTATCCCGCTTGGCCCAGGCGGCGGTGGAACAGTCCCACGATGCCAACGGGATCATCTGGCCCGTGGCCATTGCCCCCTATCACGTAGTGGTGGTGGTGCCCAACATCTCCGACGCCGAGCAGATGAGCGTGGCGGAAAAACTGGTGCAAGATCTCGCTGCTGCCGGCATCGAGACCCTCTGGGATGACCGGGACGAGCGGGCCGGCGTCAAGTTCAAGGATGCAGATCTCATCGGGATCCCTTACCGCATCACCACAGGGCGCAGCCTCAAACAGGGCAAGGTGGAACTCACCGAGCGGGCCAGCGGCCAAGCCACGGAAATTCCCATTGAAGAAGTGGTGACTACCCTGAAAGAGCGGATTGAAGCAGCCCTAGCTGTGCCAGACTGAGCGTGGTTTCTCCTGAACTCCATGCTGAACATCTCCATTCTTAAAGAAGACGAATCCTATACTTTTCGCTCTTATTTTGAGATGCCCTACGAGCCGGATGAAATCTTGGCTCAGTTCGGCTATCGACTGGAAATTGGGGAGTGGACATGGCCTGTTGCCCCTGCGCCGCCGCAAACCCCAGTTCTGAAAGATCGGATCCGACAATTGTTACCTTTGGTTAGCCTCACCAGCGAAACAGCGCGGCGGGAATTGCTGGTGGCTCCTGTGCTGACCGAAGTGGCTCTCCATTGTCGAGTTCCTTTGCGGCTGGAGTATCCCCTGATGGTCAACAATTGGTTGAAGGGCAGCCTCGATTATCTGTTGCGAGGGAAGAACATCCTGCTGGTGGTTGAAGCCAAAAAGGACGATCTAACGCGAGCCTTTGTGCAAATGGCTGTAGAAATGATTGCCCTGGCGCAGGTGGAGCAGCAGGCTCAGATCTACGGTGCAGTGACGATGGGGTCTATCTGGCAGTTCGGACAAATTCTTGCCGATCAGCAGGTGATCAAACAAGACTTAACGCTGTATCGGGTACCTGAGGAGCTAGAAACCATTGCCGGCATTCTCACTGCCATGGTCAGCAGCCCTAGCCAATCGTGAATTAAAAGCGTGAATTAAAAGTAAGTCATGGATCGAAAAACAGTCTGGTTTGCCCTAAAATTGATGCTGGCTGCCGCCGGAATCAGCACAGCCATCAAGTATGGTGGCCCTTACTTGGCCTTGCCGGAGCAAATGCCAGTGGTGGTCGGGATGATCGTTTTGCCCACCCTGATCGTGGCCGGGATCCTGTGGCGCTGGCAAATGCAGTCTCCTCTATCCAAAACTCCCCTACAAGCCGGCAAGGGATCCCTGGGAATTGAAGATGATAGAGCCTTCACCCCCAGCCCTTCTCCCAGGGGAGAGAGGGAAGTCTGAACTGCTGGACATGGAAGGCTGCCCAGATCCCTTGATGGGTGGGAGGAAGGCTATCGGGATGGATTGGGATCCCTTGAACCCCTACTGCTGGGTAAGGCGCAGGGTTACCGTTGGGCTGGTTTGGTTGCCGGAAGTGGCCGTGAGATTCACCTGATACACCGTGCCAGAGGCCGGAATGGGAGGCCGAACGGTGATGGTGAAACGGCCCTGGGCATCTGCCTGCACCGTTTGGTTGGTCACGGTCTGTTGGGCGCTGATGATGCCCCCCAGAGAGGTCGAAGCCGTTACATTCACCCGCACCGAAGCATTGGGAGCTGTAGTGCCCTGCAGCGTAAACGAAGAACCGGAAACCCGATCCCCATCCCGCAGGTTGGTGATCTGAGGCAAGAGTGGGCCGGGGGCGCTGACCGTGGCGGAAACCTCTTGGGTGGTCAGCCGCTGGATGCCCCCGGTGGCCCCTTCGATCAGGCGGGCCGGTTGTTCGGCGGTCATGAAGCGCACTTGGCCGCCATTTTCCAAGCGGGCGACGACGATCCCCTCACGGGTGGTATCTTTCGCCTCGATTAGGGCGTTCACTACATAGGTGCCGCTGGAAACTTCCTGAGCCGGCAAGGTTTGCACTTGCCGTCCATCCTGGATGAGGTAAACCGTTACCCGGCTGGAAGGGGTACCTTTGACGGTGACCAACAGGATTTCTCCCGCTGCCAAAGGGCGACTGCCGGCATTGTGATCCACTAAGTCGATGGAAGCGCGGACAGGGCTGCCCACAGTGAAGCTCCAAGTCACGCGGCGGGTCACCCCC
>NZ_JANSHW010000037.1:0-7385 GCF_047461815.1 Synechococcus sp. R6-10 | reverse complement strand
AGGGGGAAACTTGGTCTACTATATCCCTCTCAATGACTTTTGCCAAACTGCCTAAAGCTCAGTAAATTCAGCGAAGTTCAGGGTTTTGGGGGTTAGAGGCATGCTCTAGTACTACCCTTACTCCTGCAGGGGCCTGTGCTCAACGCCCAGGGGCTTACCTCTGACAATACCACTGGTCTTAGCCCTCTTCAGCCAGGAGGTGATTTTCGGAAGAGTTCCCAGAAGAGGGCTGGATCCCCTACCCCCGCATAGGCAACCTCGAAGGGTAGAGCTTAGGATGGCTTGACCCATCTCCTCTTTATCAGCTCTCTCGCTGCCTATGAACCTGTCATCCATTGCCAAGCCACAGCAGCTTTCTCTTTTGCTGATTGCACTTCAGCTAACTCTGGGAGCGCCGGCGACAGCTCATCCGGTCACCAGTTCTGCAACGGACTCGACGGCGACAGCCGTTCAGCGAGTAACGGAAATTCATGGCGGAGCTGGGCCTTGGGCCGTGGTCGGCTATCGCATGGGGATGCGCGCTCTGCAGGAGCTGGGCTTGATGAGTCCAACTCCCCACACTTCTAGGAACCGTTTTCTGGTGGAGGTCATTCACGAGTCGCCGGCAGAGATCCCGTTCGTGTGCATTGTGGATGGCTTGCATGCTGCAACAGGGGCCAGTTTGGGCAAGTTGAACTTGAAGCTGGTGGAGGTCGAATCTCTTGAAAAAATGCGCAGCGTGGTCATCCACCGAGAGACCGGCAAGCGGGTGGAGTTTCAAGTTTTGCCCGAGTTTATAGACAAATACCGGAACTTGCCCCCGGAACAACTGGCGGCTGCAGGGCAGGAAGTTCTTCAACTGGCCGATGAGAAGCTTTTCCGTCTCGCCATTAGCCCATAGCAGGGAATATCGCTTCGGGATCCCTTCGGCATTCCTGAGCCAATCAGCTCCAGACCCGAGCGGGTGGCCACCTCTGCCGGATGCTCTCTTTCTGGAACTAACTCTGATTATCGTGGGCTCGCTAGGTACCCCCTAAGGGATCCGGGCTTGAGCGAATACATCTTGAGGGATCACCTTTAGACCCGGCAGGAAATCATCTTGAATGGCTTGGGATCCCGTAAAGGTGCGCGGCGGGGCATCGGGATAGAAGACGGTGATGCTCTTGGCTTGGGGATCCACAACCCAAACCCTGGGGATCCCAGCTTCTAGATAATCGGTTGCCTTCTGAGCTATGGCTCCAAAACTCTGGCCAGGAGAAAGGATCTCGATCACCAACTCGGGAATGGCAAAACAAGGTTCATCGGTCATGGCCTCAACCGGCAACCGCTCGTTAGAGATGTAAGTAACATCAGGAACTGGGATCCAGGGCTCTGCCTTTCGTGTTAAAACAACTGCCCACTCAGTATGTGCTGACCCAGGCTTAGGACACTCAGGGCTAGAGCACCAGTCCTCCAAAATTTGCCACAACACCGGTTGGAGACGAGCATGGAAGCGTTTTGGCGACATGGGTTCGTTTTTGGAGACGGCCCGCCCATCGACTAGCTCATAGACAATATCCCCCTCCGGCAAGGCCAGAAACTGTTCGGGAGTTAGCTTTTGACCTGAAATGGACAACTCTGGAGTCGATAGCATCACAGGATCCCCGTTGTTTAGGATGGCCGAATCTCTGTCTAGGCTAGCTCTGACATCCCCCACCTTCACCGTTTTGAAACAGTTGTCGAGCAGGGATCCAAATCCAGCGGCAAGATGGCTCCACTCAATTTTGGGGGTAGAGATCCCCATCTTTCTGGCACCGGCTGAGCAGAGGATGCCACTTTTCGGGAGAGGATAGGGCAACATTCAACCCAGAACCCTCTCCAGGCAACTTGAGAAGGGGGGGCTTCCAAGCTGCAGTAGCTTGAAGATGCCCGTGCTTCAATGCTTGAAAGCCGTCATCGAGAGGATCCCTATGGCTAATACCCTTTTGACCACTCTAGGCACCAGCCCCTACAGCGAGACGGTGTATGTTTTTGGGGAGCGGAAAGCCGATAGAACCCGTTATGTTGCCAAAGCCCTCTGTCAGCTCTTTGACATCGAGAGGGTGATTGTGCTGCTAACCCAAGAAGCACATGACACCCATTGGAAGCATCTACAGGACTGCCTACCCCCCCACGTGGAGAAAATTGCCAAGGCCATTCCTGAAGGGAAAACCGAGGCAGAGACCTGGGAGATCTTCGATGTGCTGGTCGATAGCATCGAGCCCCATACGCGGCTGGTTTTCGATATCACCCACGCCTTTCGCTCCATCCCCGTACTGGTGCTCTTGGGAGCCGCCCTTTTGCGCAAGGCCAAGAATGTAAATATTCAGGGGCTGTACTACGGTCTCTATCTCAAAGACCAGCAGGAAACACCCATCATCGATCTCACCCCCGCCCTTCGTCTTTTGGACTGGCTGACGGCTACCGACAAATTCATTAGCACCGGCTCGGCCTTGGAGTTGGGCCAACTTTTGGATACAGTTCAACGGGACTTTTACCGCCAACCAAAGCTCGGCAAAAGGGATCCCAAGCCCATCCGGCTGCAGAACTTTGGCCAAGCCATCCGCAATATCTCTCGTTCCCTGGAGCTGGTAAGACCGGTCAGCCTTTTGGAGGATGACTTGCTTAGGTTGCAAAGGCACTCCACCCAGGAGTTGGCAGAAGAGGTGGGCCAATTTGCCAAGCCCTTTGGCTTGCTGTTGCAAAGCATTCAAGACAGCTACAGCCAACTGGCTTTGCCAGCAGACAGAGCTACGGATGCCAAGGCTCAAGTTCAAAAGCAATTTCAACTGCTGCGCTGGTATGTGGAGAAACGCTTCACCACGCAGGCAATTCTCTTAGCTCGGGAGTGGGTGATCTCGGCCCTCTGCTTGTGTGAGGGGCTGCCCAACTACCGCCAGCGGGAAGCGCGGCAGGAGATCGAACACCAACTGGGATCCCTCATTCCACGGGAAGACCAGCCCCAGGCGCCTCCTGACATTGCTGCCCATGTTCCCGATGTGCAGAAACTTGCCAACCTCTGGTCTCGCCTCAGCCAGTACCGCAACGATGTTGCCCATGTGCAGATGAATCCAAACCCTTTGAACAGCGAAGCTCTAGAAAGCTTTGTTTTGCAAGACCTGCTGCCTGGCCTGGAAGAGCTGTTTCCCAAATTGACCTGGGCAGAAGGGAAGTTGGAAGGGGATCTTTCCACTTCTCCGTAGGCTAAAGACATCGGTTCGCCCTCAGGTTCTGGGTTTTTGGTCAAACAACGGCTATAAATACTGAAGAAAACTGAGGGCTGGCCGGGATCAGATCGATTTTGTTTTGTAGCTTCTGTAGCCACGACATCGGGTGGCTACCGGGGTTTTGTTCCTTGTTCGAGGAGTTCCTAACTGTTCTGTTTCTCCAGCGAAAACACCATGTCTTACTACTGGCAAGCTAAGCTCTGGGGTCTGTTACATGATCCCGCCCTCAAAGCCCTACACGACAGGACTGGCCGCTCCAAGGAAGGGCTGTGGACCAGACTGGCGGCGATGCAGGGATGGTCTTCTCCCAAAGCCGAGGGATCCTCTCCCATAGGCGATGCCGATCTCATCGCCTCGGCCAGCGACCGCGCGGCCATTGGCCATTTGCCCATAGCCATCAACTATCAAGTTGAGGATCGCAACTTGGGTCTTGGACTAGAAATGAGCCACTTGCTCTCCGGGCGCAAGCACTTTTGGCAATTGGCCAATGAGCAACACCAAGCCCTCAAGAATGCCTGCTCCCGTGCAGACTACCTGATGGAACGGGAGGAGAACGCCATCCCTGATTGGGTTCGGCAGGAGACGGATCCCCAAAAAGTGTTTTGGTGGTTTTGGCGGTGCTTTCCCCAGGCCATTTGTCAGGAGTTTGGGGATGAGAGCTTGCTGTTATTGCCAGCAGAAACCCGGCTGCCAGACGGATCCCTGTGGAGCCACGCCAGCGTCACCGCAGCCCTAGCGGGATGTTTGGCCGGCTACGACGAGCCCAAGTTCGCGCGTCCCTTCTTGGTGAGCTTTACCTTCAACCCCATCCAGGAGCTGATCAAAGCCAGCCGCAAGATGCGGGACTTTTGGGCCGGATCCTGGCTGCTGCACTACCTTTCTGCCCGCATGAGTTGGCGGCTTGCCGAGAAATACGGCCCCGACTGTCTGCTCTACCCCAGCCTCTACGGCCAGCCGTTAATCGACTACTGGCTGCGGGAGAAGTACCCCGAATTTGAAGAATGGATCCCTCAACCTTCTGCCAACGCCCTGCTCACCGCCGGCTTTCCCAATGTGCTCCTGCTGCTGTTGCCGGAAGACCGGGTGCAAGCGGCCATGCAGATGGCGCAGCAGACCCTCAAGGAAGAATGGAAGCAGTTGGCCCAGAGGGTGCTGGATCACCTGCAGGGGGATCGCCGCTGGATGGTGCAGTTGCACCCAGAGGATCCCACCTGGCAGGGATGGCTGGAGCATCAGTGGCAGCAC
This sequence comes from Synechococcus sp. R6-10, assembly GCF_047461815.1. Classification (NCBI taxonomy): domain Bacteria; kingdom Bacillati; phylum Cyanobacteriota; class Cyanophyceae; order Synechococcales; family Synechococcaceae; genus Synechococcus; species Synechococcus sp. R6-10. The sequence continues at coordinate 2,916 of NZ_JANSHW010000037.1, read as the reverse complement.
TACTGGGCAGCCGTGCCCTTGGGATCCCCGGCTCATGCCCTCAAGGATACCGGCATCCTCAAGCCCCCTCAGGTTTCCATTGATGAGGATCCCTGGGTCAGTGCCCAAAACCGCACCTATCACCTGGGGGCTAAGCAAAAGCTCTTTGCTGATGAGGAGCTGGAGTTTCTGCGGGCTAGCTTTTGGGATCCCCAAAGACAACAGCGCCGCCAATACAAGGCCGGACTCAACGTCGGATCTTGGTGGGCAGCCGCAGTGGAGCAAAGTCGGCGGCTACAAGCCGCTTGTAAGCAGGCCCGCGATTGGCAGCTCCCCGTTGCGTTTGGGCCGCGCAGCACCGTTTCGGGCTTGGGGCCGGTGGTGCATCCCTCACCGCGGCAGGGGTGGATAACAGAAGGGGAGAGTCGGCGGCTTTGGCAACGGCAGGCCGGGCTCTTCGATGGCCGGGAACAGCTCAATGCCACCGAAACCCTCAAGCGGGGCTTGTACAAAGTGCTGCCGGAGCTCTTCCGCGAGCTGGATGAAGACCAGATTGCCGCTTCCTACCCGGATCTCACCGCTGGCGTAGCCGGCTACCTCAAGACTCACGGGCGACGGGAACGAGAGCACTTCGAGCAGGCCTGTCAGGCAGTGGAGGCCCGCTACCCGGAGGTCAGAGGGGTGCTGCGGGAAATGCGGGGCAAATGGGGGATCCCGTGGGCCGACCGGCAGAACCTGCGCTACCATCCCCGTCTGCTCAATGCCGGTTGGCTGGTGGAAGACCTGGAGCTGGACGAGGAAACGCAAAGAAGCTACCGGCAGGACATCGAGACGCTTCTAGGCCGCTACTACCCCAGCGTTAACCCCGCCAGTTGGTACGTGCTGGCTGCCGGGGATGGGGACGACATGGGCAAATGGCTCAGGGGCGAGAAGATGAAATCCTACTACGACTATCTGCCTCAACCCCTACAGCGGCTGGCCAACGGGCAAACGGAAGCCATTGGCGAGGTCTTTGGCAAGGACAAGGAGGAGCTGGAGCAAGTCAAAGACGCTTTTCAGAAGTTTGTCAAAAACAGCCGCAAGCGCATGGGGCCTGCCACCCACAGCGCCCTAAGCCGCGCCCTGCTGGATTTTTCCGGCCAGTTGGTGCCCTACCTAACAGAGCAACGCTATGCAGGCAAGCTCATCTACGCCGGTGGGGACGACGTTTTGGCCTACACCAACCTCTGGGAGTGGGATGGCTGGCTGTGGGATATTCGCCAGTGTTTCCGGGGGGGAGAGGATGACTGGCGGGAGTTTGAGAACCTGGGGGACTACTGGCAGTGGAAAAAAGGGCGGCCTCCCGAAGGTTTGAGCCGGCGCCCCCTCTTTACCCTGGGATCCGCAGCCACCATCAGCTTCGGCGTGGTGATTGCCCATCACTCGGTGCCTCTGGCCATTGCCCTGGAAAACCTTTGGCAGGCGGAAGAAGAAGCCAAGGGCCACCTCTATGCCCATGGCTGCCCCAAAGACAGCGTGCAGGTGCGGGTGCTGTTTGCCAATGGCAACCAACTGGTGAGCACCAGCAAGTTCGACACGTTCGACAAGTGGAAGGATCTCCTTGATTTTGACTGGAAGCTCATGGGCCAGCAGCAGGATCAAAGCTCCTTGTTTGAGCAGGCAGCCCAACTGTGGGAGCAACATCCAGCTCCGAGCCTAGAGGCAGTGCGCGAGTGGGCCCGGTTGTTCTGCAGCCGCCGGGATCTCTTCAAACAGGAATCGGAGCAGAAAGAGCACTTCCAGAACAAGCTTGTGGAGTTTATCCAGCATTTTTGGCAGCACAGCCTACCCGCCCAGCCGCAGGCGTGGGATCTGGAGATCAAAAACTGGTTCAAGTTGGCAGCTTTCGTGCTGCGCAACCGCACCGTTGCTTTGGGGAGGAACAGCCGATGAGTTGGTTTACCCTATCACCCTTGGATGTGTGGATGTTTCGGGATGCTAAGCCCTTTGCGCCGGGAGAGCGGGCCTGGGCCAACAGCAGCTTTCCCCCTAGCGGCCATACCCTTGCTGGTGCTATCCAGGCTTACCTGGGCCAGCCGATGACGCTGCGGCTGCGGGGCCCCTTTCTCTGCCACGACGAAAGGCTCTATTTCCCCGCCCCTCTGCATCTGGAAGACGGATTCCCCCTTGTTCCCGTTCCTTGGTTGGACGAGAGGGATCCCTACTTCCATTGCCACTGGGATCCCACCCGGCCAGCCCCCTTGGTTTCCTTGAGGCCGGTAGAGGAGGAACCCGAATGCAGCCAGAGCAGCAAGAAGAAAAAAACAGGAGGCTACCTGCCCTTCGAGGCGGTGCAAAAGGCGCTGGAAGGCAAAGGCTGGGATCTCAGCCAGGCCGTCAAGCCGCCGTTGAAGTATGAAGTACGGCCCCACAACACCCTGCAGGTGAGCAAGCGGCAAGTGCGAGAAGCCGATGGCTACTTTGTGGAGACCTGCATCCGCCTTCAGCCGGGCTGGAGTTTGGCCCTTTCCATCGAGTGCTGGGATCCCGATCGCGAAGCCTGGGATCCCCTACCCCTTACTCAGGAAGCAGTGCTGCGGCTGGGGGGAGAAGGCCACTGCGCTTTGCTGGCCCCCTGTCCGAAGCTGCAGGAGCAGTGGCAGCAGTTGCAGGACCTTTCTCAGGCCGCCTTTTGCCAAGCCGGACGCGCTTTGGCCTACTTGGTGACCCCAGGTGTGTTCATCAAAAAGGTGGACGGGCGTTCCCTCTGCCGCGCCTGGCCGTGGGAATGGAGATTGGCCACTCCCCACCCCGCCCATCCCCTCACCGGCCCCTTAGTGAGTGTAGCTACCGGCAAGCCCGTTCCCATCAGTGGACGCCTGCGGGTGGATCGCCCCCAAGAGCAGCGGCAGATGAGCCTGCCTGCCCCCCAAGTTTTTGCCGCGCCCCCTGGTAGCG
>NZ_JANSHW010000036.1:0-1526 GCF_047461815.1 Synechococcus sp. R6-10 | reverse complement strand
CGAAGGGACTTGAACCCTTACGCCTTGCGGCACTAGATCCTAAGTCTAGCGCGTCTGCCGTTCCGCCACGTCCGCAAAACCTGCATGACCCAACTGGTTACCTGCGCCAGCATTCCAGTTGGAGCCCGCCCACCTATGCTAACCCAAGCCGGCTCTGGCTAACCCGGCAGCTGGGCAACAGCAACCTTCAGATCATCTGTGGCGTCCAGAACCACCCAACCTTGCCCCACCGCTCGCTTCCACAGCTCAAAGTGGAGGTGCGGCCCAGTTACCGCTCCGGTCGCCCCCACATAGCCGATGACGGATCCCCGCTCTACCGCTTCCCCCGGTGTTACAGCAACTTCGGACATGTGGCCATAGCGAGTGCGCCGACCGCCGGCATGCTCCAGCACAACGGTGATCCCTAGACCCCCCAGGGATCCCGAAGTGACCACCTTGCCGCTTAAAGAGGCCAAGATCGGCGTGCCCATGCTGGCCCCCAAATCCACTCCAGCATGAAACTCCGGCTCTCCGCGGATGGGGTGAATTCGCATGCCAAATCCAGAAGTAATCGACACCGGGTGAGGTAGGGGGTAGAGCAGTCGTTCGTCACCTGCCGCCAGTTCAGGCAACCTTGGCGTTTGCGGTTCAGGAGCTTGGGGCTGGCTGGGATCCTCGATGCGAATCTCTTGGCCGGGGGCGAGAATGATGCGGCGACCGGAGCTGCGTTCCATCAGCACCACCGGCACCCCACCTTCAGGCTGAGCATGGGGAACCAGGTCATGGTTCTTCTGGGGCTCAATCACGATCTCGCGGCCTACTACCGTCTCTGGGCGGGTTTCTGCCTCAAGGGTCGCAGGGCTGCCCTCTCGTAAAGGAATGGCTCCATCCAGCAGCAGGGCTGCCGCCCCAGGCGTGTCCAGGGCCGGTTCCACCATGGGCGGCGGGGGCAAAGGGGTTGGTTGGGTCTGGGCCAGCAGAGCAGTGGGATAAAACCAGAGCAGAGCCAGCCCCAGCTTCAGCCAAAAGCGCAGCCGCCGAGCTCGGGGGGAGAAAAGGCGCGCTGCCATAACCCAAAGCTTCATCACCGAGTTCAACACAGGCCACATAAAAAACACAAGAGAAATTACAGGCTATCGCCCGCCGGCATGTGATAGCTCAAGCGAACTTGGTCGGGTGTAAGCGTCCGGATGGATTGCTGCTGTTGCAGATGTCGCTCCCCTTGTGTTTGTACTCGCACCCTTCCATCCTCGGCAAGGCCCAAGATCGTGAGGCTAGTCCCCCTTTCGAGCCATTGGACTTGCGGCTTGACCATCCAGGCTTCGTACTCTGAGCGAACGGGGGCAAATCCCCCTTGCAACCAGACGTGGAATCCCCGCTCCATCCCCTGCAGAACCCAGCCGGCAATCTCGGTGCGGTCGAGTGAGCGGTGCAGAGGGGATCCCAAAATTTGGGCTAAGGTGATCGCCCCAACGGGAACGGGGTTGTTGACATTCACCCCCACACCGGCCACCAACCCCAGCAGTTGCCCGCCCCCCCCAAAGCGG
>NZ_JANSHW010000035.1:0-5192 GCF_047461815.1 Synechococcus sp. R6-10 | reverse complement strand
GAAGTCCTGGTGGCCGGGAGTATCCAGCAGATTGAGACGAATGTTGCGGTAATCAAATTGCAGGACGGTAGAGGTGATGGAAATACCCCGCTGCTTTTCCAGTTCCATCCAGTCGGAAGTGGCCCGCTTTTGCGCCCGACGGGCCTTCACAGCTCCCGCTTCTTGAATGGCCCCCCCGTACAACAGCAGCTTTTCGGTGAGGGTGGTCTTCCCGGCATCGGGGTGGGAAATGATGGCAAAGGTACGCCGTTGCTCTACAGCTTTGGTCAAATCAAGATCTTTCATCAACTGTTGCCGCTCCACTACAACCTGGTCGTTTTAAAGAAGATGACGTTGCAATGCTGTCCCCTAAACGATGGGAGAAATAGGGAGAAGATAGAAAAACAAAAGTGAGAAGTAGGGTGAATAATGCACTTGATGATAATGGGCTTGGGTTGCCGCCAGGTAGCGAGGGGGAGAGAGCACAGGCCGAAAAGCGCGAAAAGCCAACAGAACCATTTTGACCCTAGCACAGGAACAGGGATCCCTGTTGTCTGGCATACTGGCGGAGATCTTGAGGGGGAATTTCCCAGGCCAACCGGCCAGAACTCAAAGCAGATGCTGCTCGTTGTTGTTGCGCGACGCTGACGTGAAGAGCAGTTGCTCAATCGTGGCAATGGTGAAGTTTTGGCTGATCACCAGCCGCTCGACGCGAATGCGGTGGGCTTGCAGGAGGCAATCTTGCTGCAAGGGCTTGGGCAATTGTTCCCAATGATCCAGCAGGACTTCCAGCAAAATCTCGCCCGGTAGCCCGGTGGCGCTTTCCAGGGATCCCAGCTTTTCTACCCTCTCGGCAGACCATTTGAGGGTAAGCTTTTGCAGGCCCAGTTGTGCATCCAGAGCCTCGCGGGGATCCGACTGGGCAGTGTGCCCATGATAGGCGCCATTGCGGCGAACCCCATTGCCGGTGCCGGCGGTAGCAGGGGGCAAAAGCTCGGCTGGCCCTTCGGTTGGCGGTGGAGTACCGGCCCATTTGGCCGGACTGACCTGGGGTGGGGAGACAACCCTTTCCACCTCGACCGGAGCGGGCGACAAGTTGGACAAGGGATCCGCATCCCGAGAAGGAGCTTCAGGTGTGGAGAGCACACTGGCCAGGAGAGGCATCCGTCCTGCCTCTGGTGGGGTTGTGGCAACCTGGCACAGAGGGGACGAGGCGGCGGCAGATGGATCGGGCTCAACATCTAATGCCGCAGGGTGAGGCAGATCCAGGGAATCCGTCCCCCTGTTGTCCTCTGGACGGTGCGGAGCCTCAACGCCATCGGCAGCCGTAGGTGCAGGTTCCATCGGCTCTGGCTGCTTATTCACCCCCATGCGCGAGAGCAAATCTGCCTTGGTGGGGCCGGTGGGCAATTTTTTTTTGGGAGGCTTCTTGGCGGTAGCCATGTTAGCGGGCCTCCAGCACAGCCTTGAGGACCTCACGATAAGGTTGGGCCAGGAGATCTTCCCCTGCCTCCGCCAAGGACCAGCCCATGCTGTTGGTTTGCTGCACCACTGTACTTTGCCGCACCGGCGTGAAAATGGGGATCCCTTGCATCATTTCCGCCAAGGCTTCCACCGCGGCCCGCGACATTTTGGTGCGGTTGTTGCCCACCCACTGTTCCCGTGTGGGGAGCACCCCCAAAAACTTGGGCACATGAAAATCCAGCTCTTCCAATTCTTTCAACAGCACCAGGGTACTTAGGGCCCCCATCACCCCCTTTTGGGTACATTCCGTCGGCACCACCAGCAGATCGGCGCTGAGAATGCTGTTGTAGGTGAGCAACCCTTTCGAGGGGGGGCTGTCGATGACCAAAAAGTCATACTCCGGCAAAATCGGTCGCAAAGCCCGCTTCAAAAACAGCTCCCGCCCCGGCTCCATCACGATCGCATCCATAGCCCGCGAGAGACTGTAATCGCTGGGGGCCAACCACAGCCGCTCCTGGCGATCCTCATTCAACGGCGGACGGATAATCTCCCGAATGTGAACCCGATCCGCCCCCGGCAAAATCGTCTCGGCAATGGTGGCCGACTCCGACAGATCCGTCCAGCCCATCCACTGGCTTAAGTTGCCTTGGGGATCAAAGTCAACGGCCAGCGTCTTGCCATGCTCGGCCAACATGATGGCCAAGTTGAGGGCGGCTGTGGTCTTTCCGGATCCCCCACTCAAACAGGCAACGGTGATGACAAGCGCCGTTCTGCCAGACATGAGTTATCCCCTCGTAGCCCATCCCCTAACACTATAGCTAGGGTTAAGCAATGGTGTTCACACTTCAGATAGGGATCCCGCCGCTGGGAATGGCCTACAGGGATCCAGCCGCTGGGAGCTGAGCTTCCTCAGTTCTTTTCGATCCTCGGATTGAATTCTCAGAGGGAAGACACAAACCGGTGCAGCCGCTGCAGCCCTTTTTCGAGGGTGGTGCGATCGGCAGCATAGGAAAGGCGAATGTAGGAATCTGCCCCAAAGGCTACCCCCGGCACAGCAGCCACGTGGTGTTCCTTGAGCAGCTGCCGGCAAAACTCCACCGAACTTAACCCGGTTTGGCCGATGTTGACAAACACATAAAATGCACCTTCTGGCTCCGGGCAAGTCACCCCCGGCAAGGTGCGGATCCCGTCCAGCATCAGATCTCGCCGCTGCCAGAATTCTTGGCGCATTTTTTCCACAGCTGCTGCCGATAGGGGGCTGGTCAGGGCTTCCAGAGCACCGTACTGGGCGAAGGTGCAGACATTGGAGGTGCTGTGGCTTTGCAGGTTGATGGCCGCCTCAATGATGGGCTTGGGCCCGGCCAAGTAGCCCACCCGCCAGCCGGTCATGGCGTAGGCTTTGGCAAAGCCACTGCTGAGAATCAGGCGCGGCATCAAGTCAGGGCAAAGGGATCCCAGGCTGATGTGGCGGGCTTGTCCATAAACCAGCTTTTCGTAGATCTCGTCGCAGATCACGTACAGATGGGGGGCGGAGAGGATCACCTCTGCCAGAGCTGCCAGCTCGTGCTGGTGGTAAACGGCTCCGGTGGGGTTGGCCGGCGAGTTGAGAATCAGCAGCTTGCTGCGGGGGGTGAGGGCCTGGCGCAGTTGGGCGGCGGTGAGCTTGAACCCCTGGGCCTCTTCCGTCTGCACCTGCACAACCTTTGCCCCTGCCAAAATGGCAATTTCGGGGTAGCTGACCCAGTAGGGAACAGGCAGGATCACTTCATCGCCGGGATCCAGCAGCACCATGGCCAGGTTAAACAGGGTTTGCTTGCCGCCGTTGCTGATCAGGATTTGGTCGTGGCTGAACTCCAGGCCGTTTTCCTGCCGCAGCTTATCGGCCACTGCTTGGCGAAGGGCGGGGATCCCAGCAGTGGGGCCGTAGCGGGTTTTGCCCTCTTCCAGAGCACGGATGGCCGCGGCCCGAATGTGGTCAGGTGTATCGAAATCCGGCTCGCCTGCGCTCAAGCTACACACATCCAGCCCCTCTGCCTGCATGGCTTTAGCCAGAGCCGAAATGGATAGCGTGGGGGAAGAGGATAGATGGGCGACCCGTTGGGACAAGCCGGCAGCAGACACCATCGGTTGGGAAGCTCTTTGTTTTATTTTAAGGTTCTCAAGCAGGGCCAATCTAGATAGCTAGGCTACTGCGGTCAACAGGCGGGTACCATCCACCAACAGCAGTTTGTTGCCCTCTCGCTCTGCCAACAGATCCCAAAACTCGCCCGCCACAGCTCCGGGCAAGAACCCTTCCAAGCGCAATTGCAGAGGAGCAAATTGCTTGGTTCCCTGGGGCTTGCGCCGCACGGTCACCTCAACAAAGCCATCGTGGGGCTCGACAATGCCGCGGATGTTAAAGCCTTCCTCTGTGTCCTCAGGGGCAGGCAAAAACGGTTCTTCTTCCCACTCTGGGTCTTGCTCCTCTTCCGGCAGGGCCAGGATGCGGATGATGCTCAAGCCCAAAGCCCCCCCTGAACGCGGCTGCGGCTGCACGTAGTACCAGTAGGTATGGCCGCTCTTGATGCAGTGCTCGAAGGGGCCGAGAAGCTCGGCGCGTCCGGGGGTAGCCGGATATTCTGCTCCGTCAGAGGCAACCAAGGTTGCCTGCGCATAAGTCTTGGGGATCGATTTCAGGGATCCCTTAACTAGGCCCAAAGCGCGGAATTGGTAAGGGTGGGCGGGAGGAGGCAATGGGTTCATGGCGGCCAGATCTTGGAAAGCCAGGGAAGTAGAGTCCATCATCTTATCCTATGGCGATCCTCAGATTGGAATATCCAGGGCTTTCCTCAGCATCGCCTCCAGCTCAGCGCCCTGCCGATTTGCGCACTGCGATCAAGCTGCTGGTGGTGCCCAGAAAAACCCCCATCCCCAACAACATCGACGGCAAGAGCCAAAACTCCAGTTGGCTGCGATCTGCCTGCATCACCTTGAGGAAGGGCAAGGCAATCAACTGCTCCAGCAGCTCCTGCAGCAACTGCTGGGATCCCAAGACCAATCCCCAAGCTCCCACTGCGCTGATCACCCCAAACAGGCACCCTTGCAAAATAAAGGGCAAGTAAATCCAGGCCGCCGTCGCCCCCACCAATTGCATCACCTCGATCTCCCGCCGCCGCGCCATGACGATGAGGCGAATGGTGGTGGTGATGACCGCCACCGCTGTCAGGGCCAACACGCCGGTAATGGTCAGGGATCCCAGCCGTAGCATGTCCTGGAGCTGGGCCAGTTGCTCCACAATGCGGTCGCCGTAGTAGACCTCATCCACCCCTTCCAGTTGGCGAATCTGCTCCGCCACTTCCCCCAAGGCTTCGGTGGAATCCGCCTTAACCCGCAGAGCATCCACCAAGGGGTTCTCCCCCAACTGGGTTTCCATGGCCGCCTCGTCTTGGATCCCCATTTCCAGCAAAAGGTTGCGCCAAGCCTGGTCTTTGGTGATGACCTTCACCTCGGCCACATGAGGCAGTTGGGCGACCTGGGGTTGCAGCTCCACCCCCTGCCGTTCCGGCTCCAGGTAGACGGAGATCTCCAGTTGTCCTCCCAGCGACTGCACCGTGGCATCCACGCCCCAGGACAGCTCAACGCCGATCCCCACCAAGAACAGCAACACCAGCAGGGTGCTCACAGCGGCCCAGTTCAGCCAGCCCCCCCGCCGCAACCCCAAAAAAGTCTCCTGTAGGAGATAGCGAATTTTATTGAGAAGTCGGGAGAGA
>NZ_JANSHW010000034.1:0-3074 GCF_047461815.1 Synechococcus sp. R6-10 | reverse complement strand
AAACAAACAGAATGCTATCGCTGCATAGTTGAACAGTGATGTTCAGCAGTGTTCAGCGTAAATGTATCAGCTCTGCCGACTGGCGCACCGTCTCGAAAAAGTGATGGACATTGGCCTCTGGAGTGCTTGGGTGGATGCCATGGCCCAAGTTCATGATGTGTCCACGGGATCCGGCTTTTCGAATCACCTCTAGGGTGCGCTGCCGGATGAACTCTGGCGATCCCAGCAACACCATTGGATCCAGATTGCCCTGCACCGCTAGGGATCCCAGGCGGGCCCTGGCCTCTGCCATATCGCTCATCCAATCGAGGCTGAACACGTCGATGCCGGCTTTGCCCACCCGCTCCAGCAAAGCGGCGCTGCCGTTGATGTAGAGGATCAGCGGCACCTGCGGATACCGAGCTTTCACCTGATCCACAATTTGCTTTTGGTAGGGCAAGGCCCAACACTCGTAATCGGCTGGGCTGAGCTGTCCGGCCCAAGTATCGAACAACTGCACCACCTGGGCACCGCCCTCGATCTGGTAGATCACGTAGCGGGCAATGCTGTCGGCCAGCTTGCTCAGCAACTGATGCAGCAATTGCGGCTGTGTAAAGGCCAAGCTTTTGATGTGGGCATAATCTTTGGAGCTGCGCCCTTCCACGGCATAGCAGGCCAGAGTCCAGGGGGAGCCGACAAATCCCAGCAGCGTCGCTTTTCCTTCCACCTCGCGGCGCAGGGTGCTGAGAATGGTCTTGATAAAGGGCAGACTTTCTTCCGGTTCCAGGAGGCGGATGCGTTCAATTTGGGCTTGGGAACGAATCGGCGGGTCGATGATTGGCCCCTGATGCTCCACCAGCTCAAAGGGGATGCCCATGCCCTCAAGGGGGGTGAGGATATCGCTGAACAGGATCACCCCATCAGGGGCAAAGGCCCGAAACGGTTGCAACGAGATCTCGATGGCCAGCTCCGGGATCTCGCAACGCTGCTTAAAGGTGTACTTGCTTTGCAGCTCGCGGTAGGCCGCCATGTAGCGACCCGCCTGGCGCATCATCCAAACTGGAGGGCGATCCAGCACTTCCCCTCGGGCCGCCCGCAGCAAACGGTCACCCAAGTGCTCCGCACCGCTGGCGGTGGAGGAGGTGGCGCTGAGCTGAACAGGCGAGTGGGACATAGGAGGGCAATCCGGCTAAAGATCCTTATGAATCCTGACATTGTGGCGACAGCAACCGCAAGTTGGCGGCTCAGGATCCCTGCAGTTTCTTCATCGGCTGCAACTTGCTGTTACTTCTTACCCTTTTGGCCTCTGGGCTGGGATCCCCAATTAAAGTGGACATGAGATAATGACACCTGACAAGTCTGTTGAAGAACGGCTCGACAAGGATCCCCCCATTGCCGAGTTGAGAGGAAACCCCACTTGGTTGCCCAAACCTTTAACCTGAAAGCCTACCTGAGCCAGCGTCAGCAACAGGTGGAAGAAGCTCTCTCTGCAGCTTTGGTTCCCGCCTATCCGGAGCGCATTTACGAGGCGATGCGCTACAGCCTATTGGCAGGGGGGAAGCGCCTCAGGCCCATCCTCTGTCTGGCTGCTTGCGAGTTGGCCGGCGGCACTGTGGAGCAGGCTCTGCCTACCGCCTGTGCCCTGGAAATGATCCACACCATGTCGCTGATCCATGACGATCTGCCGGCCATGGACAATGACGACTTTCGCCGCGGCAAACCCACCAACCACAAGGTGTTCGGCGAAGACATTGCCATCTTGGCAGGAGATGCCCTGCTGGCTTTTGCCTTTGAGCACATTGCCAGCCAAACTCAGGGGGTACCGCCGCAGTTGGTGTTACAGGTGATCGCCCGCATTGGCCATGCTGTGGCGGCAACCGGTTTGGTGGGGGGACAGGTGGTGGATCTGGAGTCGGAGGGCAAAGCCATTTCCCTGGAAACTCTGGAGTACATTCACAGCCACAAAACCGGCGCTCTATTGGAAGTCTCGGTGGTTTCGGGAGGGATCCTGGCGGGGGGAGATGAGGAGCTGCTGGACCGCCTGAGCCGCTACGCCCGCGATATTGGCTTGGCCTTTCAGATTGTGGACGACATTTTGGACATCACCGCCACCAGCGAGCAACTGGGCAAAACGGCAGGAAAGGATCAAGCTGCCGCCAAAGCCACCTATCCCAGCTTGTTGGGCCTAGAGGCCTCCCGGCAAAAAGCCGAGGAGCTGATTCAATCGGCCAAGGAAGCGTTGCGCCCCTATGGATCGCGGGCAGAGCCGCTGTTGGCCCTGGCAGATTTCATCACTCGCCGTCAGCATTAGGACAGGACAAGGGGACAAGATCAGATGGGATCCCTGGAGACCCTGCTCGCATGTCTGTGCTGGAGAGCCGTATGCTGCAACAGTTGATGGCCAATCATGTCCTCTGGGTTGCTTTGCTGGCCAGTGTGTTGGCCCAAGCCATCAAGCTGATCCTTTCCTATGTGCGGTCAGGCAAGGTTAACCTGCGAGTCTTGGTGGAAACCGGGGGAATGCCCAGCTCCCACGCAGCGTTGGTGACGGCTTTGTCCATTGGGGTGGGGATGCAGGAAGGCTGGGACAGCCTGCTGTTTGCCGCGACGGTGGTTTTTGCTTTGGTGGTGATGTACGATGCCGCGGGGATCCGCCAAGCCGCTGGAAAACAGGCGCGGGTGCTGAATCGCCTCCTGGAAGAATGGTTTGAAGAAAAGGGCGCCGACCGTTTTCCAGAACCCTACCTGAAAGAATTGCTGGGGCACACTCCCGTTCAGGTCATGGCCGGCGCGGCTTTGGGGGCAGCCTGTATTACATTGTCGTTTGCCCTGGGAGTAAACTGAGAGCCATTGGGGCATGCTAAGGCAGAAGTACCGCGGGGTGGTCATGGCTTCCAGTTCTCAACCTCGTCCGATCCAACGTTGCCCTTCCTGTGGCAAGCCGATCCCAGCCTACCGGTTCAAGTCTCCCTACTGCGACCACTGCGGTTGGCGGGCGGCTCCGGCAGCGCAAACCCCTCAAAAAGGTGGATCCCTGGGCCAGAAAATCGCAGCTCAGGTAAACGGGATCGGATCCCAAGGTCAACGCTTCAAGG
>NZ_JANSHW010000033.1:0-14305 GCF_047461815.1 Synechococcus sp. R6-10 | reverse complement strand
ACGAATACTTGGTCAACCACAAGCGCCAACCGGTCAAACTTTTAGAAGAGGCTGGATTGCTGGTTCCCCGCCAGCAGGGATCCGGCCACTACGACCGCTTTCGCAACCGGATCATGCTGCCCATTTTCGATGTGCAGGGGCGGGTGATCGGGTTTGCCGGCAGAGCCTTGGGGGAGTCAGGACAGCCCAAGTACCTCAACTCTCCAGAAACAGAGCTCTTCAACAAAAGCCAGGTGGTCTATGGCCTCAACTTTGCCCGCGATGCCATTGCCAAGGCCGATCAAGTCCTGGTGGTGGAAGGCTACTTCGATGTCATCGCCCTGCATCAGGCGGGAGTTGCCTATGCCGTAGCCGCTATGGGCACTGCTTTGACACCCCACCAGGTGAAGATCCTGCTGCGCTACACCCAGTCGAAGCGGCTGATCCTGAATTTTGATGCGGATCGGGCCGGTTTGAACGCCGCCAACCGAGCCATTGAAGCCGTTGAAGAACAAGCGCGGCGCGGAGAAATTGAGCTGCGCATTCTCACCCTTCCTGAGGGCAAAGATGCCGACGAGTTTTTGCGGGAGTACAAGAGCTCGGCCCCGCCGACGCGAGCGGTTGCTGAACTGCAAACCCTGATCGAGCAAGCTCCCCTGTGGCTGGATTGGCGAATTGAACAGGTGTTGGCCGGTCGGGATCTGAGCCGGGCCACCGATTTTCAACAGGCCCGTCAAGCCCTTGTGCAACTGCTGGCCGGTTTGGGTGGACAATGGCGCTCTTTGTATTTGCACAAAGTGGCAGAATTGCTCAGCCGCGGCAACGGTCGCCTCAGTCGAGATTTGGAAGAAGACCTGCGCCGAGCCGTGCGGCAGTACCGCTGGGCCAAACCCCAGCAACCTTCCCTCAATAAGGGATCCAAACTCTTGCAATCTGAGTCCCATCTTTTGCAGATCTTTCTGCATTTTGGCGAGTATCGCCACGAAATTCGGCAAACTTTGCTGGAGCGGGAGCTGCAATTTAGTTTTCGCCCCCACCGGGAGCTGTGGCAGCGGATCTTGGAGCTGATCTCGGCTCAGCCGGAGCTGGAAGAGCAAGAAGAGACGTTGCTGACGGCTTTGCGCACCCTCTGTGCCCAAGATGAGCAGCTCAACGAGCGCCTCAGCCATCTGCTTTGGCTGGACGAAAACACCCGCGTAGCTCTGATGCGTCCACGGATGGTGGTGCGGGCCGCCATTGCCAACATGGAGCTGGAAATTCGCCAGAAGCGCTACCGCTACTGGACCCAACTGTGGGATCAAGCCTTTTCCGAAGGCAACACTGCCCTGGCCGCCCAGTACCAGGCCAGCATCCAGCAGGAATACCAAGCGATTCAGGCGCTGCAGCGGCAGGTGCAACTGAGCCTGGAAGACCTGTCGGAAACTGCACTGGCCGAAGATTTATAGTCATTTCGATTCAAACTAGGACACTAAACCCATAACCCCATACGCGGCCAGAAGGCTTCTCTCTATAGCCCGAGTGTCTCACCCTAAACTGAACAGACTGTAGTGGCTGATGGACGGCCTGTTGGTGCTCAAAAGGGCTTCGCTCCCCTAGCGCGAGATCAGCTCCGCTTGCAACCGCTCTCGGGCCACCCGCAAAGCCTCTGCCAATTTCTCCGGCTGCTTGCCCCCAGCTTGGGCCAAGTTGGGCCGTCCGCCACCACCGCCCCCAGTCAGTTTGGCGATCTCGCCGATGAAGGATCCCGCCTTCAGGCCAAGTTGCTGCACAGCAGGGCTAAAGGCAGCCACCAGGCTGACCTTACCGGCTTCCGGCACCGATCCCAGCACCACTGCCCCTTCCCCCAGCTTGTGGAGCAGATGCTCGGCAGCGGTTTTGAGGGCCTCAGGGGTGGTGGATCCCAGCTCGGCCACCAGCACCTTGAGATCTCCGACGGCAACCGCCTGGGCCAGCAAACGTTCGGCCTGCACCAAGGCCAACTGGCTGCGCACCTCTTCCAGTTCCTTCTGGGCAGCTTTCAGCTCCGCCTGTAGGGCGGCAACCCGCTCCGGCAGTTCCTGGGGCTTGGCTTTAAATTGAGCGCTCAGCTCCCGCACCACCCTGTCCCGTTCGTTCAGGTATTCCAGCACAGCCGGCCCGGCCACGGCCTCGATGCGGCGGATCCCGGCAGCCACTCCAGTCTCGGCGATGATCTTGAACAGGCCGATCTCGGCGGTGTTGTTGACATGGGTGCCACCGCACAGCTCCATCGACACCCCCGGAAAGTCGATTACCCGCACCTCGGCGCCGTATTTTTCCCCGAACATGGCCACGGCACCTCTGGCTTTGGCTTCGGCCAGGGGCATGATCGCCACCTGAGCAGCATGGGCCTCGGCGATCCAGGTGTTCACCAAGTTCTCGATCTGTTCCAGCTCCTCAGGGGTGACTGGCCGGGATAGGGTGAAATCAAAGCGCAGCCGGTCAAAAGCCACCAGGGATCCCGCCTGACCAATCGAGGGATCGACAATTCTTTTCAGGGCTGCCTGCAGCAGGTGGGTGGCGGTGTGGTGGGCTTGGGCGCGCCGCCGACAGGCCAGGTCAATCTGGGCTTGGACGGGATCCCCCACCCGCAGGATCCCGCGTTCCACACGGCCAAAGTGAACGAACAGATCCCCTTGCTTTTGCACATCTTCAATCCGCACCAGCAGGCCGTCCCCAGAAAGGTAGCCCCGGTCGCCAATTTGCCCGCCGGACTCGGCGTAGAAGGGCGTGCGATCCAAAACGACCTGCACTGCCTGCCCTGCCTCCACTTGGGGCACCGATTTTCCCCCGACCAGCAGGGCCTCGACCACGCCGCGGGCAGAAGATTGGCTGTACCCCAAAAACTCCGTTTGGCTGAGGAAATCCGCCAGCTCGTCCAGGGATCCCTGGGCCGTGAGATCGATGGTTTGGTGGGCGGCGCGGGCCCGCTGCCGCTGTTTCTCCATTTCTTGTTCAAAGCCCTCCAGATCCACGCTGAAGCCGTGTTCCTGGGCAATTTCTTGGGTTAGCTCCAGCGGAAAACCGTAGGTATCGAAGAGCTTGAAGGCGTCGGCGCCGGAGATCTGCTTTGGCGAGCTGCTGTCACGGCGGGAAGATTCGACGGCAGTAAACAAATCCAGCAGTAGCCGTTCCCCCCGCTCCAGGGTTTTGAGAAATTGCTCTTCCTCCCGTTGCAGCTCGGTCTTGATCAGGGTTTCTCGCTCCCGCACCTGAGGATAGGCAGCCTCGGCCAACTGAATCGCGGTCTCGATCACCGGGATGGTGAAGGGCTCGCCGATCCCCAGCAATCGCCCGTGGCGCACCATTCGCCGGATCAGCCGCCGCAGCACATAGCCCCGATCCACATTGGAAGGAAGCACCCCATCGGCAATCAAATGCATCACTGCCCGCGCGTGATCCCCGATCACCTTCAGAGAGATCTGCTGCTCCGGGTTGGCCTTGGAGTAGTTCAGCCCGGCGATCCCAGCCGCCGTTTGAATGATGGGAAAGATCAAGTCCGTCTCGTAGTTGTTGGGCACCCCCTGCAACACTTGGGCCAACCGCTCCAACCCCAGGCCGGTGTCGATGTTTTGCTTGGCCAGCGGCATCAGGTGACCTTCGCTATCCCGGTTCAGCTCCATGAACACCAGGTTGTAGATCTCCAGAAAGCGGGAGTCATCCTCCAAATCGATCCGCTCATCCCCCAGCTCCGGCTTGAAGTCGTAGTAAATCTCAGAACAAGGGCCACAGGGGCCGGTGGGGCCGGCAGCCCAGAAATTATCCGCCTCTCCCATGCGCTGGATGCGGTGGGCCGGGATCCCTATCTCATCTCGCCAGAGGGCAAAAGCCTCCTCATCTTCGCGAAAGACGCTCACCACCAGCCGTTCCGGGGGCAGGCCGAACACCTCCGTCACCAGCTCCCAGGCCCAGGCGATGGCCTCCTTTTTGAAGTAGTCGCCAAAGCTGAAGTTGCCCAGCATCTCGAAGAAGGTGTGGTGGCGCGCCGTTCGGCCCACATTCTCGATGTCGTTGGTGCGCACACATTTCTGGGCCGTTGTAACCCGTGGGTACTCCGGATCCCGTTGCCCCAGGAAAATGGGCTTAAAGGGCAACATGCCGGCAATGGTCAGCAGCACCGTCGGATCTTCCGGCACCAAGGAGGCGCTGGGCAACACCTGGTGGCCCCGCTGAGCGTAGAAGTCCAGAAAAGTTTGCCGAATGGCGGCACCGGAAAGCGCTGGAAACATGACAGGCGAAGATGGCTGTATTCATCAATTCTAAGTTTTCCCTCTGCAGGGCAGTCCAGCCCTTGTTGTTCTCCTCTGTTCCACCAAACCCCATCCGCCGAAAACCTAAGCGATTTGTCCGATTAACCTCAGGGCGGGCAGACGCTAAGATCAGCCTATCTGAGGCAGTTGTGCAAGATTTGTTTCTTCTCGGTCTAACCTGTATGTATCTCTCACAACTTGCCTGCCGACTTCTTGGCTCCGTCTCGGTTGTCCGGATCGCCAGCCGGTAACCCCAAACTGGTATGCCCACTTGCTACTGCCTTAACCCTGCCTGTTTGCACCCGGAAAACCCGGCGGATGCCTCTACCTGTGCCTCTTGTGGCCATCCCCTGCTGCTGCGCAATCGCTACCGGGCCTTCAAGCGCATTGGCCAGGGGGGATTTGGCTCTACCTTTTTGGCGCGGGATGAGGACATGCCTTCCAAACCTTGGCGGGTGATCAAGCAGTTGCGCCCGGTCGAGGGATCCCCGCAACTGGCCAAGCTGGCGGAGGAGCTCTTCAATCGCGAGGCCCAAGTGTTGGAGCGCCTGGGGGAACATTCGCAGATCCCCAAGCTCTACGCCCACTTCCAGGAAGGCGGCAAGTTCTACCTGGTGCAGGAATTTATCCAAGGCATCACCCTCTCCCAAGAAATGCGTCGCAATGGGCCCTTCTCCGAAGAACAAACCCGGCAGGTGATGCAGGAGGTGCTGCTGATCCTCAGCTATGTCCACAGCCAAAACACGGTTCACCGAGACATTAAACCTGCCAACCTGATTCGTCGCAAAGAAGATGGTCGATTGGTGCTGATCGACTTTGGGGCCGTAAAGGAACTGGGGCCAGCCCAGGAGCAGGCGGCAGAAGTGACAGCAATCCGCTCCCTTGGCTTTTCTCCCCCAGAGCAAGTAGCCGGCCAGGCGGTCGGTCCCTCTAGCGATCTCTATGCTTTGGCGGCTACCTGCATCAACTTGATGACGTTGGAATCTCCGGCCAAGTTTTATAACCATGAAACGGGACAGTGGGATTGGTCGGATTGCCTGCAGCTCAGCCCGGAATTCGACGCCATTCTGCACCGCATGTTGCAGCCGGCCATCAATCAGCGCTTTGCCACCGCCACCGAGGTCTTGCGGGCGCTGCAAGGGATCCCGGTGGAAGAGGCAGGCGGCCCGATCTCTCAGCCGATTGTGTTGCCCAGCTCTCCCCTGTCTGCCAATCCCAGCACATCGGTGATCTCCGGCTACTGGGCCAAGCGCCGCTCGGGTGGTTTCTCGCCCACACCCCTACCTCAGTTCACTGCAGGGGGAATGACAGCCAGCAGCCCGCTATCCATCCCCTCTGAGTGGGGGAGCACCACCGGTTTTACCCAACTGGGCCGAGCCAGCAGCATCACAGGCAGCGGACGGATCAAGCCGGCCACCCCACCGCGGATCCCTTCCATGGCGGGAGCGGATCTGCGGGGAAAGTCCTTTGCCAACCAAAACCTAGCCGGCTATGATTTGCGCCAGGCCGATCTGCGGGGGGCCGATTTCTCAGGGGCCAACTTGCAGGGGGCGGATCTGCGCGGGATCCTCTTCAACACCCCTCAACCCTACTGGCTGCGGGTTTTGATCCAACTGTCTGGATCGGCCAAAACATTGGGAGGGATCCTGACAGGCTTGGGGGGGCTGCTGGGCTCAGGGATCCTGGCCTTTTTGCTTGTCCGCCTGACCACGGGCAATTTGGTTTATGCGTTAGGAGCGGCCGGGATCGCCTTGGTGGTGGCCAGCTCGGTGATCTGGTCGATGGGCGGTGGGGTTCGTTTGGCTCGATACCCAGAAGAAAAGAGCAAGCGCTTTACCAACTTTTACAAAGCGGATCTACGGGGGGCGCGGATGGACGAGAAGCTACGGAAGTTTGCCCGCCGACAGGGAGCCATCTTGAGTTGACGCAGGGCGGATTGCGGATCTGGCGGATCTGTTTGCGTTGCGATCTTTAAACTTTATAGATCTTTAATAGTTTTATAGTTGTTTCAGGTTAGGATGAGACATCTGGGCTACTGCTCGCGCCAGCGGGACGGAGTCCTATCGCGCCGGCGGGACGGAGTCCTTAGAAAAGCCTTCTGGCCCTCCGCATTCAACGCTTTGTCCTAGTTTGAATCGAAATGACCACAAAACCATAAAAGAGAAAAGTTCAAGAGCTCAAGCCATTGAAGGGGGTGGAGAGGCCCATCTGCGAAGCGATTGATTGACCTGTTCCATCAAAGCTCGGCAGGCTACGGTTTTGCCCTGTTGCCGATCCCCAGCTTGGTCGTAAAAGACGATGCCATCGGCCCGGGAAAGGCCCAACGCCAAGAACAACAGCTCCAAGACCCCAAAAGAAGCGGTCTCCAGCTCCGGCGCTCGATCCTTAAGCTCTGCCAGCGTGGTGTGGGCATCTTCCAGGTGGCCGAAGGCCGGGATCCACAGATGGGTCGTCGGCTGGGATCCCTCTGAGGATGAGTCGCCAGCAGCAGGCTCCTCGACCACCCGCACCGTCAGCCAGCCGCCATCGGGGTAGCGCAAGGTGGTGTATTGCAGGTGATCCAGGTGTTGGGCCACCTGGGTGAGCACATCCGCCACCTGTTGCATTGCCGCCGTCGGGATCCCGTTTTGGGGAGCAGTATCCACAAGGGTTGCGGCCTGTGCTGCCAAACTAACCACCATGATTGACAACAATCCTCATCCACATCCAGAATAGATATTCGCAGCGATTGGGGCTGTAGTTCAATTGGTTAGAGCACCGCCCTGTCACGGCGGAAGTTGCGGGTTCGAGCCCCGTCAGCCCCGTACTCCTAAAACACTCTAGCTTAGTCGCTCCCCTGCAGCCCTCACATTTCCAGACTGATCTGATTTCTTGATTTCTGACGGTGACTGCTGCACAATGCGGCCGGCTCAGGGTTCAAGTTTCGGCGGTGGGGTATGGAAAGCCCGCCCTAAAATGGGGCTTAGTCCAGGGGAAAAACCATGCAGTATCGCAGATTTGGGCGTACCGAGCTGTCTATGCCCGTGCTGAGCTGTGGTGGCATGCGCTATCAACACAGTTGGCAAGATACTCCTTGGTCAGGGATCCCAGCGGCAAGCCAGCAGAACCTGGAGGCGACGATTCGCCGGGCCTTGGAGGTGGGCATCAACCACATCGAAACTGCCCGCGGCTATGGCACTTCTGAAATGCAGTTGGGCCGCATTTTGCCGCTCTTTCCCCGGCAAGATCTGATTGTGCAGACGAAAATTGGCCCCAGCGCCGACCCGCAGCAGTTCCTGGCCAAGTTCGAGCAATCGATGAGCTACTTGAACCTCGATTATGTGGATCTGCTGGCCATCCACGGGTTGAATACCTGGGAAGACTTGGAGCACAGCCTGCGTCCAGGGGGGTGTCTGGAGGTGTGTCAGCGCCTGGTACGGCAGGGGCGGGTGCGTTTTGTCGGCTTCTCCACCCATGGGCCGACGGAGTTGATCGTGGAAGCCATACGGTCAGGGGGCTTCGATTACGTCAACCTGCACTGGTATTTTGTCAACCAGACCAACTGGCCTGCCATTGAGGCCGCCGCTCAGCAGGATATGGGGGTATTCATCATCAGTCCCTCGGATAAGGGGGGCAAGCTTTACGATCCGCCCGCCAAGCTGGTGCAGTTGTGCCAACCCCTCAGCCCGATGGTCTTCAACGACCTGTTCTGTCTGTCCCATCCCCAGGTTCACACCCTCAGCATTGGGGCGGCCCGACCCAGCGATTTTGATGAGCACCTGCGGGCGGTGGAGCTGTTGGATCGGGCTGATGAGCTGTTGCCGCCGATCCTGGCCCGCCTAGAGCAAGCTTTGATCGAGAAGGTGGGAGAGCACTACGCCAAAACTTGGCACCAGGGCCTGCCTCGCTACGACCAAACCCCCGGACAAGTGAATATCCCGTTCATTCTGCTGCTGCGCAATTTGGTCTTGGCCTATGACTTGGTGGACTATGCCAAGAGCCGTTACAACCTGTTGGGCAATGCCGGCAGTTGGCTCCCCGGCCAGCGGGCAGACAAAGTGGATGCCGAAGCCCTGCGACCTTATCTTATCCACAGCCCCCACCGCGACCGGATCCCGGCTTTGTTGCAAGAAGCCCATCGCCTGCTCTCTGGAGCTGAGGTGAAGCGCCTATCTCAGAGCTAGCTTGCTCAGGGATCCCCCCGTTTGACGGTCGAGATCCGGTGGAGAAGATGATATGGCAAGGTTTACTCTTTAACCGCAGGAAAAAAAGAGTTGTCAGCTCCCGCCAGCGGCTCCTTATCTCATTTGGGTAGCTCGTGTTGGAGTCTGAGCACTTTCGGCTATCTGAGCATGCGTTGAGACGGCTGCAGCAGCGACAAGAGATCGCAAGCCAGTGGATCGAGAGAGTTCTGAGCTGCCCTGACTACGTACAAGTGGATCCCAAAGATCCTCAGCTCAAGCAAGCCTATGGTCGAATTCCGGAGTACGGCAATCGCCTCCTGAAGATTGTTTACGATGAATCAACGGATCCTTGGACAGTGGTGACTATCTTTTTTGATCGAACAATGGGGAAAAAGCTGCCATGAGACCTTTCATCGAGTTTGATCCTGATGTGGATGCCGGATATATTCGTTTGACAACAGCTCAAGTCCAAAGCTCAGAGGAGATTGCCCCTGGGGTTGTTTTGGATTTCGACAAGGAAAATCAACTGGTTGGAGTTGAGGTTCTCTCTGTTCATCGACAAATGGATAGCGACATTAAAATGCTTCCGCAAGAGATTCAAGACTACATCGTTTTATTGAGAAACTCCGTGTTGCAAGAACAGTTACTGAGTTAGATGAGAGTCTGGCAACACTAGCCCCACCGCATCTGTAGACGCAAGAGGAGTACCATTGCGATGGCCAGCCTTTTACTGTGACCTGTTTGGCATGGTTGTAGGTGATTGAGATAACAGTCGCCGACCTTTCGGATTGCCAACGGATGTGCCGTCACTTTTATCGGATAGGCCGCACTCTCTTGGATCTGGACGCTGCCAAAACCGTTCGGGATCAACCCACCTGGTTTGAGGCTCCATCTTAAGGTCAGGGGCAGGAACCTGTTTGCCAGCAGCCTCAATCCCCTTGGACAGAGTGCTCTCAGCCACCCAACCCCATCGCTTCAATTTGATGAATGTAGTCGGGGGGAAGCCCATGCTCTCGTGCCCCCTTCAAGATTCCTTGAAGATATCCCTCGCTTGGGATCAATGAATCATCAATGAATGAATCTCCCGCCACGTAAGTCATTGCTTCGATCACTTCACCCTCATCGCTTCGAACCTGAACCTGCTGGCGACGGTAATGACCTCCCGGAATTCCTTCATACCGATCCATCCTCTCCAGCCTGTCCGAGCTGCACAGATAGGCAACTCCCCACACAACCCCAGAGGGATCCCGGACAATGTTGGCCTTGCCGGTTCCATCGTTGCCGCGCTTGTTGAACGTCAGGCGGTATCCCTGCAAACGAGCACGCCTAGCTTCCTTGAAATCAACAGCACGGTGTCCTATCTGCTGGGCATCTAGGTTACTTCCGTATGCAAAATACCACTGCTCACTCATCTCTAGTTCCCTTGGTGTCGGGTGAACCCGCCTACCCAGAATTACACTGAGATATTGAGCACATTAGCATCACGGGATCCCGCCCCTCCATGAGCTACTTGGTTATCGACACCGAGGGCAACCCCAACCTGGAAGAGATCGCCCTTATCGACAGCAGCGGCCAGCTCATCTACCACGCCTACACCCAAGAATACTCGCCCCACCACCCCCAGCCCAAACCTTTGGCCCAAATCGTTGCTGACCTGCGGCGCTTGGCACAAGGCAAGACTCTTGTTTTCCACCATGCAGATCACGACCTAAAAATCCTTAAACAAGCCTTTGACCAAGTTAACCAAGATTGGCTTCCTAACCCCATCTTCTGTACTTGGTCAGCCGCCAAGCAATGTTTTCCCAACCTTGCCGGTTACAGCCTAGAGTATCTCAGCAAACATCTCGGGATCCAACTGGAGAGCGGTTACTTCAACTCCAAACTGGCCCACGACGCCAGGTACGATGCCCTCTTTACCTACCACCTCTATCGCCACCTCACCCACGCTCAGCTCAAAGCCCAGAATGTTCCCAATCCTTTCGCCAACAGCAGAGTTGACAATCCCTTTCAGCATTATCCCGACGAGACCACCATCTATCAGCCTCAGTACCAGCAGCTCACTGCCACCCTACAGGACATCCAACGGGATCCCAACCACCAGAGCCGAGGGGTTGTCTTACTGGGAGAACCTGGATCCGGCAAGACCCACCTGATCATGCGGGTGGCCCAAAACCTCCTGCGCCACAACCGTCTCCTGTTTATCCCTCAGCCCACCCATCCCGACAACATCTACCACCACATCTACAGCCACACCCTGGAATCCCTGCGCGAACGGGTAGATGCCCATCACCACACCCAGCTCGACTACTTGATTGCCAAGAGCTTTGTGGAAATCTTGAAAACCTTCCCCCAAACCTCAAAAACTGAAGAGCTTCTCTCCCTTCTCACGGCGGATCCCCTCAACCTCTTTCATCGCCTGGGAGCAGAAGGCACCGAGCGTCGTCGTCAACAATGGCAAGCCATTGAAAAACTGGTTCTGCGCTGGTGGGCAGAGCAAAACTTCCTTACCGGTTCCACCGAAAACATTCTCAAGGGCATCATCAAATACTGCAGCTACAGGGATCCCAACCGCCGTCACCAGATCATCCGCTGGCTCAGCGGTACCGACCTGGATCCTGAAGAAACCAACTTGATTGGGTTGCCCCCTTGGAGTGCAGATCTGGATCGCAACACCTTTGCCCTAGAAGGGATAAAAGTCATCGGCAGGCTTTCGCTGCTCGACCAGCCCCTGATCATTGTCTTCGACCAATTGGAGGCTCTGGGCCGAGAGGAAAATCGAGATATCCTTCTCAACTTTGGCGATGCTCTAAAAGAGCTTTTTACCCGTATTCCCAACAGTCTGTTTATCCTCAATCTGTTCCCCGACCGTTGGCAACATTTCCAAACCCAATTTGACCGGGCCACCGTTGATCGTCTCTCCCAAACCGTTCTCTCTCTGGATCCCCCACCTGCTCCCCAGCTTCAAACCCTTCTGCAAACCCGTCTGCCCTCAGGGATCCACCTCCAAGCTCTCTTTACCGCCGATGACCTAAGCGATATTCTTGGCCAACCCTCCATTCGGGCCATTCTCAACCGGGCCTCAGCCTACTATCGCCACTACATCAACGGGATCCCTCTCCCTCCCCAGGTGCAAGTTGTACCCACTGCCAGCAATCTAGCCGCCCGTGTCCAGCGGCTCGAAACTGAGCTGCAAACCCTCAAACAACTGCTCATCCCCCTTCTTCCTGCCCAGAGTCTCCTTGCTGTAGCTCCGCCTCTCCAGCCACCCAGCCTCTCTGAGGATCCTGCCGAAGTCTTGGAACCCTACCTCCGTGATACCGAGGCCCAGCTTCGTGCCAGCTATCCCCAAGAGGCGATTATGGACAGCACAGCTGATATCGGCAAATTGCGCACCATCGTCAATGCCCTGCAAGGGATCCATCCTGTCCCCATGAGTGCCCTGAAGCTGGGCAAACACAAGCTTCCAGATCACCTCTATTTCCCCAGCCAAAAGCGGGTGATTGCCTTTATCCAAGTGGCTGCTGGCAGCATGTATGGGCAGGTCAATAACTTCAACCAATTGGTGATTGCTCACCCTAAGCTTCAGTTTCTCTTGCTGCGGGATGCCCGCCTTAAGCCTCCTTCCAAAACGGCTACCGCCACCCAAGCGGCCTTGGCTGCCCTCAACAACAGCCCTAATGGCAAGTATGAGCTGCTCACCAAAGAGGATCGCATTCACCTGGAGCTGATGTACAGAATGATCACCGACATCCAAAACCGCGACTTGGAGCTAGACCTGACCTCAGCCGTTCGGTACTATCTTGAGCATAGGGATCCCCCCCTTATTGCCTGGATCCTGGGCCGTGATTAAGCGCTCCAGATCCGTCGAAACCCCATGTTGTTCAAGGTCGGCTCCGCATCGGGATCCAGCACCGTAAAACCGGGATCCCATATTGTCCGGCCAAGCTTGTGACCTGATTCTTAAGGCTGCCGATCAACGGAGCCAATGGCAAGGGATTGACAGCGGAGCCAAAGTACCTCAAAGTTTCCGGCATAGTGGGCTTTGTCCGGCCCAAGCCCTCCCCTGATTACTCAGTATCGGAGCGGCGGGATTTGAACCCACGACCCCCACTACCCCAAAGTGGTGCGCTACCAAGCTGCGCTACGCCCCGACGCACTTACGGGTAGAAGCCCATGAAGTGCCTAGCTAGTCTAGCATCGGATCGCGGCCAGAGTTAACCCCAAGCTGCGGGATCCCGTGGAAAACATGCTAGCTTAGTTAAGCCGTTAAGAAATCGCACGCCTGAACCACCGGGTGTCCTTACAGCCCTTTCGCGGTTTGCTGCAACAGCTCCTGAGTTCCTTGCCAATGGGGGTAGAGCGCTCTGTGCAGGTAACCGGCGGGAAGGCCGTAACTGGGATCCGTTCGGGCGGAGGCTAACCCGTAGGAGAGGAAAAACTCATGAGCGTAGTCAGTTTGCCTCAACTGTTGGAGGCAGGGGTTCACTTCGGCCACAAGGCCAGCCGCTGGAACCCGAAAATGCGGCCCTACATCTTTACCGAGCGGAACGGCATCCACATCATCGATTTGGTGCAGACGGCCCGCTATCTGAACGAAGCCTACGAGTATGTGCGGGATGCTGCTGACAGGGGTTGGCGCTTCCTGTTTGTGGGCACCAAACGGCAAGCTGCCGGGATCATCGCTCAAGAGGCTCGTCGCTGTGGCAGCTACTATGTCAACCAGCGCTGGTTGGGGGGTATGCTCACCAACTGGGCCACCATCAAAACCCGCATCGACCGCCTCAAAGAAATTGAGGAGATGGAGAGCAGTGGTCTTCTGGATCGCCTGCCCAAACAAGAGGCCAGCCGTCTGCGGCGAGAGTTGGCCAGGCTGGAAAAGTACTTGGGCGGCATTAAAACGATGCGCAAGCTCCCCGATGCGGTGATCATCGTCGATCAGCGGCGGGAGGCCAACGCCGTTCAGGAATGTATCAAGCTGAACATCCCGATCATCTCGCTGCTGGACACCAACTGCGACCCCGATCTCAGCGATATCTTCATTCCCTCTAACGACGATGCCATTCGAGCGATTAAGCTGATTGTAGGCAAGCTGGCGGATGCCATCTACGAAGGGCGGCATGGGCAGCTCGACACCGTTGAAGAGGATGAGTACGACTACGAAGGGGCCATGGATCTGGACGACGACATGCTGGAGGATATGGAGGACGAAGAAGAAGGAGAAGCCGAGGAAGGCTAGACCGAGGGCAGGGATCCCGTGCAATCCGGGCACTTCCCTGCCTGTTCCCTATCCAGAGGCGTGTATTCTTGAAATCTAGGTTTACAATTCTACCGAAGCCCGCTCATTCTCACTCATATCCCGCCACATTCTTCCCGTTCTTTCATTCGAGGAGCCCTCATGAGCATTGATGCCAAACTGGTCAAAGAGCTGCGCGAAAAGACGGGCGCAGGCATGATGGACTGCAAAAAAGCCCTGGAAGATTCCGGTGGCGATATGGAGAAAGCCATCACCTGGCTGCGACAGAAAGGGTTGGCAGGGGCAGCCAAAAAGGCCAGTCGCGTCGCGGCAGAGGGGGCAGTTGACAGCTACATCCACTTCGGCAATCGAATTGGGGTGTTGGTGGAAGTGAACTGCGAGACGGACTTCGTGGCCCGCAACGAAGATTTCAAGAAATTGGTGCAAGACATCGCCAAGCAGATTGCCGCCTGCCAAAACGTAGAATACGTCAGCGTTGACCAGATCCCTGCTGAAGTGGTGGAGCGGGAAAAAGCCATTGAAATGGGCAAAGAAGATCTGGCCAATAAGCCGGAGAACATACGCGAGAAGATCGTGCAAGGTCGCATCGAAAAGCGCCTGAAAGAGTTATCCCTGTTGGATCAACCCTTTATTAAAGATTC
>NZ_JANSHW010000032.1:0-5444 GCF_047461815.1 Synechococcus sp. R6-10 | reverse complement strand
GAGCGCACACTGGCCCAGTTACCCCCTACCACCCATCTGCTCTTGACCACCAGCAGCAAACCGGATGGGCGCCTGAAATCCACCAAAATCCTCAAGAAAACGGCCATTGTCCGCGAGTTTTCGCAACTGGCCCCTTGGGATGAGGAGGGCATTCTCCAGCAGGTGCAGCGGGAAGCTGAACAACGGGATCTGGCCCTCAGCCCGGCAGCCGCCCAGAAATTGGCCGAGGCGGTGGGCAATGACTCCCGTCGCTTGGCGATGGAATTGGAAAAGCTGGCCCTGTTTACGGCAGGTCAACAGGATCCCATTTCTCCTGAACAAGTCGAGGCGTTAGTTCCCGCCAGCGCCTACAACAGCTTTCAATTGGCGGGATCCCTGCGCAAAGGGAATCTGGAACAAGCCCTACGCATCTTGACCCATCTGCTGGATCACAACGAGCCGGCCCTGAGGATTCTGGCGGTGTTGGTAGGCCAATTTCGCACCTGGCTATGGGTGCGGCTGCTGCTGGATCAGGGAGAACGGGATCCCAAAGTCATCGCCCAGAAAGCAGAAATCGGGAATCCCAACCGGGTTTACTTTCTGCAAAAAGAGGTGGGATCCCTGGAAAGCTCAGCTCTGCTAAGGGTGATGCAGCAACTTTTGCAACTGGAATACCAGCTCAAGCAAGGTCAGCCAGAGCGAGAGGTGTTTCAAGAGGCGCTGATCCAGATTGTGGCCTTTCTCCAGAAAGGCTCATCTTCCCGCAGCCGCTCTCAGACCTCAGCCGCCGCTCTTCTTGGGGAGAGGGGAACCATTGGCCCAGCGAGCCGCTCCACTGCCACTTGAGGTAACCATGGGGCAGAGCTGAAATGGCTCTACGGGTTGCTGCCAAAATGGCTTCGAGACAACCTCAGAGCAAATAGAGCAAGATAAACAACACGATCCAAACCCCATCCACAAAGTGCCAGTAGATCTCGGCAGCTTCGACGCCAAAATGATGTTGAGCGCTGTAGTGGCCGGGCTTAAAGGAGCGCCAGAGCACTGCCAGAATAAACAGCAACCCCGCCAGCACGTGAAGACCGTGAAACCCCGTTAAAACATAGAAGGTGCTGGCAAACAAATTGGTGGTGAGGCCAAACTCCAGGTTGCTGTACTCATAGAGTTGCCCTGCCAGGAAAACCGCCCCCATCAGCGCTGTGAGGGCAAACCACAGCCGCAGACCCCTGACATCATCGGCCTTGATGGCCGACCCAGCTTTGTGAATGACGAAGCTGCTGGAGAGCAAAATCACCGTGTTGATCCCAGGCAAAAGCAATTCCCGCTCTGGGGTTCCCTCCGGCGGCCACACCGGGGCGGTGAGGCTATAGGCCAGGTAGGCCATGAACAGCCCTAGGAAAAGACAGCCTTCTGCCACCAAAAACATCAAGATGCCAAAGACGCGATGATCTGGGTGCTCAGCATGGGCAGTGTGGGCCCTTGAGTGGCCAACCATCAGCGTTTCAGAGGCAAGGGATCCTTGCATATTCCTTTCCACCTAAATTCCTGAATTCCTGAGACTTCTTGAGGCTGTACAAGCAGCCCAGCCAGGACTGGAATACCCAGTGAGCAGGGGATCAGCCGCCCACCGGGCATCCGGCCTGCTAAGAAGAAGTAGGCTCCGCTTCCGCCAGTGCCAGCTCCCGCACGCTCTGCAACTGAGCAGCAAAGTAGTCCAGCGTCTCTTTGCTGTGCAAGCCGTAGTCGTAGGGGCCAGTTAGCAGAATGGGATCCCCATAAAAGTTGTGATGGGGCGGGGGAGAAGAAGTTGTCCACTCCAGTGTCAGGGCCTGCCAAGGATTATCCCCAGCTTTTGGCCCGGCCACCCAGGAGTAGATGGCGTTAACCAAAAAGGGCAGGGTGGAAATGGCCAGAACAAAGGCCCCCACCGAGCTGATCCAGTTGAGGTCGGCAAATTGGGGATCGTACTGGGCCACCCGGCGGGGCATCCCCATCAGGCCCAGCTTGTGCATCGGCAAGAAGCACATGTTAAAGCCGACAAAGGTCAACACAAAGTGCACCCGCCCCCAAAACTCGTTCAGCAGCCGCCCCGTCATCTTGGGGAACCAGTGGTAGATGCCGGCATAGATCCCAAAGACGCTGCCGCCAAACAACACGTAGTGTAGGTGGGCCACCACAAAGTAGGTGTCGTGAACGTGGATATCCAGAGGCACCGAGGCGAGGATAATCCCGCTCAAGCCGCCGATCACAAACATCGAGACAAAACCCATGCCAAACAGCATGGCCGAGCGGAAGTGGATCTTGCCGCCCCACAAAGTGGCCAGCCAGCTAAACACCTTGATCCCAGTGGGAACGGCAATGGCCATGGTGGCGATCATAAAGAACACCCGCATCCAGTCAGGGGTGCCACTGGTGAACATGTGGTGAGCCCAGACGATCAACCCCAAAAAGCAGATGGCCAAGCTGGAGTAGGCGATGGCCTTGTAGGCAAAGATGGGCTTGCGGGCATGCACCGGCAAAATCTCCGAGATCATGCCAAAGACCGGCAAGATCATGATGTACACCGCCGGGTGGGAGTAGAACCAGAACATGTGCTGGTAGACCACCGGATCCCCGCCGCCGCTGGGGTTGAAAAAGGCCGTGCCTGCCAAGAG
Organism: Synechococcus sp. R6-10; assembly: GCF_047461815.1. Classification (NCBI taxonomy): domain Bacteria; kingdom Bacillati; phylum Cyanobacteriota; class Cyanophyceae; order Synechococcales; family Synechococcaceae; genus Synechococcus; species Synechococcus sp. R6-10. The sequence continues at coordinate 2,814 of NZ_JANSHW010000032.1, read as the reverse complement.
GTCAAAGCTAAGCAAAATCAATGCACCGGCCAAAACCGGTGTTGCAATGAGGGTGAGAACAGAGGCTGCCAGCATGGCCCAACAAAACAGGGGCATGTCTTCCATCTTCATGCCGGGCATGCGCATCTTCAGGATGGTGGTGATGAAGTTAACCGCCGCCAGGATGGAAGAGGTTCCTGCCAACAAAATGCTCAGGATCCAGAGTTCTTCGCCCACTTTGCCGCTGATCAAGCTGAGAGGGGGGTAGGAAGTCCAGCCGGCAGCCGGAGCCTCTATGAACAGGCTGGCCAAAAGCAGGATCCCTGTGGGCGGAACCAGCCAAAAGGCCACTGCATTCAGCTTGGGGAAGGCCATATCCCGCGCCCCGATCATCAGCGGTACCAGGTAGTTGCCAAAGCCCCCCACCAAAGCAGGCACGATCCACAAAAAGATCATGATCGTGGCGTGCAGGGTAAAGGCACCGTTGTACCGCTCAAAGCCGAGAAAGTCGGCCTCTGGAGTAGCCAGCTCTGCCCGTACTGCCGTCGCCAGCGCCCCTCCCACCAAGTAGAAGAAAAAGGTGGTCACCAAGTACTGGATCCCGATGACCTTGTGATCGGTGGAGAAGGTAAAGAAGCGCCACCAAGGCTCAGCAGGAAGTTCAAGTTCAACCTTCGGTGCAGCAACAAGTCTTGGGCTGTCTTGCAGCTGGGTCATTGCACAAAAGCTCCTATATCGCGTTGGCAGAATGTTGTTCCCACAAGCGCAGGCCAAAGGGGCGTCAGGGATCCCGGCTAGCCTGCGGAAGGAAGGGATCCAGAATGGGACTGGAGAGACTTCAAATCTGAGGGGGAGACGCCCAAACGCTGGTGGTGGACATGGGCAAAGGCAGACTCGGCCTCAGGGGAGCCTGGCCGAGGAGAGGGATGGACTGGCGAGAAATCTGAAACGAGGGCCAAGGTGCTGCCCTCGCCACGGGCGGCCAAAACTTGCTCCTGCTGCCAGCGCTCGAAGTCTTCCGGCGTATCCACAAACAATTGCCCTGCCATCACCCCATGATAGGGGCCGCACAGCTCTGCGCAGATGATGGGGTACTGCCCCAGTTGAGTGGGCACAAACTCCAGGTGGGTTTCTCGGCCAGGGATGACATCCTGCTTCAGGCGAAATTGCGGTACCCAGAAGGCATGGTTCACATCCAGAGCCGTCATATCCAAGCGCACCCGCTTGTTCAGAGGAAGGTGCAGCTCGCTGGCCACCAGGCCGGAATCCGGGTAGGTGAACATCCAAGCATATTGCATGCCCTGAACTTGAACGACCAGATCCGGCTGGCCCATCTCCTTCCCGGGTAGCACCGCAGGCGTGTAGGCGTAGCCGGGATCCCCCGCCTCAGCTTCGTGGGAAGACTCCATCGCCATGGCTGCGTGGATGTGCCCGCCGACATCAGCACCCCCGTAGATGGCCTGGTAAACATCCAAGCTGGCCAAGCCCAACCAAAGAATGATCACCGCCGGCACCGCCGTCCACACGATCTCCAGCAGCACATTGCCGTGGCTGGGATCCCCGTCGCCTTTGTCGCCTCGCCGCTTGCGGTAGCGGACAATACAGTAGAGAAGTACACCCTGTACCACCAAAAAGATCCCTGTGGCAATGGTTACAGTGCTGTTGAAGAGGCTGTCGAACAAGGGGGCTGATTCGGCAGCAGATTCGGGAAGCAGATGGTGGTTTTGCCCGTACCAAAGGCTGGCAAGGGTCAGGAGGATCCCCATAGCCACCAAGATGATGTTGCTCAGCGCACTCACGACTGCTTTTCCCCAATACAAAGAGCGTCCATCCTAGCAGATAATCTGCTCACAGCGTCTGCAAACTACCTTGCTCAACTTAATCCGTCGTTTTTTACTGTTGCCGTTTTTTATTTTTGTTTGCATTGTTTACGGAGTTTACAAAGTTTTCCGATTGTAGAGTCTGCTTCGCTGCGCACGGCTTCTCCACTAGTATCAGATAGTAGTCTGCGGGAGAGAGAAACCCTGCAGGCTTATGGATCTCTTCAGGATCTTTCAGGGTGAGCAGTGACGAGGCGGAGCTTTGGTTCCGAGATTTTCGGCAGACCTGCGCAAGGGCGGTACTGCACTGAAGGCTGGCTCTGGTTGAGGGTCATCTCTCCAAGCTGAGATTTTTGCTGGCTGTAGACTGAGGTAGGGTGGGATAACCCCGCAATTGGGCTGGTTTGGACAGGTTTTCTCTCTTTAATCTCTGCTTCTGTTTAATCTCTGCTTCGCTTTCCCCAATGTCTTCTCCCCATTCACTGGCGACCTTGCTATCTGATCCAGGGGATCCCTTGCCGATCCAGACTCCATCAACGGTCTCGGAATTGGCCGGAATCTTAAAGGAGTGCCAAGGGCGGAAAGTGCTGCCGCTGGGGCAGGGGAGCAAGTGGGGCTGGGCCCACTCTGTGGAGCCGGTGGATTTGGTTCTCAGCACGCGCGGCTTACGCCGGCTCATCGACCATGCGGCTGCTGATCTCACCGTCACGGTGGAAGCTGGCATGACTTTGGCGGAACTGCAACACATCTTGGCCGAGCGGGGGCAATGGTGGCCGGTGGATCCCCTCTATCCGGAGCGGGCTACCCTGGGGGGCATTATCGCCACTGCCGATACAGGTTCTCTGCGCTGGCGTTACGGCGGGATCCGCGACTTGCTGCTGGGCATAGCCTGGGTGCGGGCGGATGGGGAAGTGGCCAAAGCGGGCGGGCGGGTTGTCAAGAATGTTGCTGGCTATGACCTGATGAAGTTGTTCACCGGATCCTTGGGCAGCCTAGGAATTTTGACCCAGGTGAG
>NZ_JANSHW010000031.1:0-9799 GCF_047461815.1 Synechococcus sp. R6-10 | reverse complement strand
TCCCGGCGCATCTTCCGAAATGGGATGGCCAACCCAAGGGATCCCTAATGGCCGCTCAGGGCAATATCCGTCGGCATGAAGGCCAGCTTCAGTTGCGCCACATAATCGGCGTAGCTCAGTGCCGGCACCGGTATCCCACTCCGCCAAGCCATGCATGCACTTCGACCATTGAATGAAGGCGGCAGGATAGATATAGGCCAAACTGGGATCCTGCAAAACCTCTTTGGGCAGTGGAGAGGCCGACTTCAGCACTGCCAACAGAGCCGGCGGCTTGTGGAGAATCACGCGCGTGGCCTCAATCTGCTCTGGGGAAACCCTAAACTTGGTGGCGATAAACGGGATCACTCTGGAAATGGCCATCACCCAACACCAACCTCGCCTATAGAGGTAGGTTGCCCCCAAGCCGAGGGGCTGGCCTCAGGGATCCTACGGAGAGCGGAAAAGAGGGATGAACATTGGCGAGGATGGCCGTGGGCGGGCCTGGGATCCCCTTGCTTGGAGCCGCTGCTCCTCGTTATCCTAGTAAAGCTGAAAAATCTGGGGAAACAGTGAGCCGTGGCTAAAAAGAGCATGATCGAGCGGGAGAAAAAGCGCCAACGCTTGGTCGAGAAGTATCGGGAGAAGCGCCAACAACTGAAAGCGGCCATGGCCGATCCCAACATCGACCAGGCCACCCGCATGGAGCTGCACGCCCAACTGCAAAAACTCCCTCGGGCCAGCTCGCCCACACGCCTGCGCAACCGCTGCTGGAAAACCGGGCGTCCCCGGGGTTACTTCCGCGATTTCGGCCTGTGCCGCAACAGCCTGCGGGAAATGGCCCACAGAGGCTTATTGCCAGGTGTGGTCAAGTCTAGCTGGTAGTTGCCTGGCCTTCGCCGCTTGGTTATGCAGCCAAAACACCCTTTTGAGAGATCCTGAGTGGGCCTGCAACCTTTCCAGCTCTGCGACGAAGATCTCACCCCTGCAATGGCAAAGGCCCTGGCCGGGGAACCCCACTTGGCCGTGGATACGGAGACGATGGGGTTGATCCCGCAGCGGGACAGGCTTTGCGTGGTGCAAATCGCCAACTCCGCCGGTGAGGTGGTGCTGTTGCGGCTGAGCCGTGGAGTAAAGCAGGCCCCCCTTCTGGCGGGGCTGCTGACGGATCCCAACATTGAAAAGATTTTCCACTACGCCCGCTTTGACCTGGCGATGCTGCGCTATCACCTGGGGATCCGGGCGTGGCCCGTCTTTTGCACCAAAATTGCCAGCAAACTGGCCCGCACCTACACCAGCAAGCATGGCCTCAAGGATGTGGTGAGCGAGCTGTGCGGGGTCGAACTCAACAAAACTGCCCAAAGCTCCGATTGGGGAGCCGTCCACGCGCTATCCGCCGAACAGCTGGAATATGCCGCCAACGATGTTCGCTATTTGATCCCGGTGCGCCACAAGTTGGCGGAGATGTTACGGCGGGAAGAACGCTGGGAGTTGGCGCAGCAGTGTTTCCAACATTTGCCTACTTTGGTAGAGCTGGATCTGTTGGGCTTCAGTAACGTCTTCGAACATCAGTAGTCGGAGTCTTATTTGATAGATAGTTATAGATAGTTATAGTCGTTTCAGGTTAGGTTGAGACGCCAGGGCTACTGAGAAAGGCTTTCTGGCTTCGTGCATTATTGCTCCGCAACGCTGGCGCGACGACGCGACCAACGTTTTAGTGTGGGTGCAGTGTCTTAGTTTGCATCGAAATGACCATATTCTTTTGGATGACCGGATTCTCAGGGATCCCCCCTCTCCCGAAGCTGAAAATGGGGATACGTCACCGGCGCATAAAGTATCTGCCAACACAGTTGGCCGCCCTTCTCTTTGATGTAGTGAGGATGGGGCTGGTCGTACCAATGGGCTTCTCGAGATAAACCGGCCTGCAACCCTCATTGCTCCCGCCATCATCTGTCTAGATCAGGGGGATCAGCCCTCACTTGGGCCACTATGAAAATCATTGGAGTTGAGTCAATGTTGGAGTCGCAGAGGGTGGTTCAAAGTGGGTTATCTTCCCCCGCTGTTTCGGGCAAGCCCGTTCTGGAGTTGCGCCACGTCTCGCTGCAGTACCCCACCAAGGGATCCCCAGTCACGATCATCCGCGACGTCAGCTTTTCTGTTGCCCACTCGGAGTTTGTCTCCATTGTTGGGCCGAGCGGCTGTGGCAAGACTTCTCTTTTGAAGATGATGGCCGGCCTGAACACTGACCATGGCGGCACCCTCTACTTTCAGTTGCAGCCCATCGCCGGCCCCCTGAAGAGTGTGGGCATGGCCTTTCAAAACCCGGTGCTGCTGCCCTGGCGCACAACCCTGGAGAACGTGTTGCTGCCGTTGGAGGTGGTAGAGCCCTACAAGCGCACCTTCAAGCAAAACCTGGCCCAGCACGAGAAGTCGGCGCTGGAGCTGCTGGCCACCGTAGGCTTGGAAGGTTTTCAGAAAGCCTATCCTTGGCAGCTTTCTGGGGGAATGCGGCAGCGGGCTTCCCTGTGCCGCGCTTTGATCCATCAGCCGGAGCTGTTGTTGTTGGACGAACCTTTTGCCGCTTTGGATGCCTTTACCCGCGAGGATATGTGGGAAATGTTGCAGCGGCTGTGGCTGCGCACCGGCTGCACCGCCATTTTGATCACTCACGATTTGCGGGAGGCGGTTTTCCTCTCCGATACCATTTATGTGATGGGGCCACGACCGAGCGAGATCATCTTTTCCCTCAAAGTGGATCTGCCCCGTCCACGCCCGCTGGAGATCTGCCTGACGGACGAGTTTCACCGCTTGGTCTCGGAAGTGCGCCAGCACATTCGGCGCAGCTATTAGGCCAAAGAGCCCTTGATCCAAAAAATCTGGAAAGGTTTGCTGGACAGGTTACCGCGCATTTCTGCCGAGGGATCCCATGAAAAAATCATTTGACCGATTTTTGCAGACCCAAACGGCTTCTGTGGTCTTGCCCGCTGTCACCATCGTTTTGACCCTTGTGCTCTGGCAGGTGGGGGTAGGGCTGTTCAACGTTCCTCGCTTCATTCTGCCGGCGCCCACCCAGATCCTCGCAGCCATGAACCAATGGAGCCCGGTGATTCTGCGTCACTCCCTAACCACCCTCACTTCGACGCTGCTGGCCTTTGCGCTGGCTTTGGTGGGGGGGATATTGCTGGGATCGATCATCGGCAGCTCCCGCCTGGCCCATCTGTGTTTGTACCCGCTGCTGGTGGGGTTTAACACCATCCCGAAGGTGGCTTTGGTGCCGCTGCTGGCGATTTGGTTTGGCTTGGGCCTGATCCCGGCGGTGATCACGGCCTTTTTGCTGGCCTTTTTCCCCATTGCAGTCAATGTGGCGGTGGGGCTGGAGACGGTGGAAGCCGAGATGCGAGATGTGCTGCGCTCGCTGGGGGCCAGCTCTTGGGAGATCTTCACCAAGGTGGGGCTACCCCACAGCATGCCCTACCTGTTTGCCTCGTTGAAGGTGGCCATCTCCTTTGCTTTTGTCGGCTCGGTGATCTCGGAGACGGTGGCTTCCAACCAGGGGCTGGGCTACCTGATCGTGTCGGCCAGTTCTTCTTTTGATGTGCCTTTGGCCTTTGCGGGTTTGGCTGCCCTCGGCATTATGGGCATTTTGCTCTACACCTTTTTTGCGGCTTTGGAGCGCTATGTCCTGTCCTGGCGACAGTAGCATCTCTCCCCAGGGAGCCAACCCCTGCCTGAGCTAGCCCAGGTCTGGAAAGGTGGCTCGCACCGCCGGGTGGACGATCTTTCCTGCCCTGATGTTGAGCCCTTTGGCCAAGGCCGAGTCTTGTTCCAAAGCAGCGGCCAGGCCAAGGTTGGCCAGCTTGAGGATGTAGGGGAGAGTGGCGTTGACCAGCGCTTGGGTCGAAGTCCAGGGGACAGCCCCCGGCATGTTGGGAACGCCGTAGTGCAACACCCCGTGGGCTTCGTAAACCGGCTGGGCATGGGTGGTAACCCGTGTGGTAGCAATGCACCCCCCCTGATCCACCGCCACATCCACAATGAGGGAGCGAGGACGCATCTGGGCCACCAACTCTTCTCCCACCAAGACCGGGGCCCGCCTTCCCGGCACCAGCACTGCCCCTACCACCAGGTCGGCCTCGCGAACACACTCTTCCACGCTTTGGGCCGTGCTGTAGAGCAGCTCCACACGGGATCCAAAGAGCAGCTCCAGCTCGTTCAGCCGCTGCAGGTTGATGTCCAAAATCTGCACCCGTGCCCCCAAGCCTACGGCCATTTTGGCCGCCTCGGTGCCCACGGTTCCCCCGCCCAGGATCACCACCCGTCCCGGCGATACCCCCGGGATCCCACCCAGCAACACGCCTCGCCCCCCCTGTTGTCGGGTGAGGTAATGGGCGCCAAACTGCACCGAGAGCCGCCCGGCAATCATGCTCATGGGCATCAACAAGGGCAGGGATCCATCTGCCAATTCCACCGTTTCATAGGCAAGGCAGGTGGCCCCCGATTGCAACAGCGCCTGGGTCAGCTCGCGGCTGGCGGCCAAGTGCAAATAGGTGAACAGAATAAGGTCGGGATGGAGCAGAGAATACTCAGCCGGCAGGGGCTCCTTGACCTTCACCACCAACTGCTGCCGGTAGATCTCCTCAGGAGTGACAGCCAGCTTGGCCCCCGCTTTTTGGTAGTCCTCATCCGTGAAGCCCGCCCCCTGGCCTGCTTGGGTTTCCACCCACACCTGATGCCCCTGTTCGGTTAAGGCCCGCACCGCCGCCGGTGTCAGCCCGACACGGAACTCTTGCTCTTTGATCTCTTTGGGCACGCCAATTCGCATAGGGATCCCCGCAGGGCTGCTTTCCAGTCTAGACAGACTCTCCCCGCAATGGGATCCCTGGCCTGTTGATCCCTACCTTGTAAGGGGACGGAGGAAGGAGAAGCAAGGGAAGTTGATCCCTGTCTTCTGCAGGAGATTTTCGAGAACGTAGGACTGGCGGATGCTGGGGTGGATCTCTAGCGCAAGAAGCGGGCCAAAAGCAGCAGGCCGAGGCCGCCGAAGAGGATGTTGAAGCTCCAGGCCGCTGCCCAGGGGGGAAGGGCTCCCACTTCTCCCAAGCTGCGAGACACGCTCAGAACCACGTAGTAGCCAAACACCAACAGGATCCCGAAGACGACGCCCCCGTAGCGTCCCACCCGCCGGGCAGTGCTGGATCCCAGGGGGAGCGAAATCAGCACGGCAAAAAAGCTGGCCAAGGGCAGGGAGAAGCGCATGTGGAACTCGGTGCGCAGAGCCTGAGTATTGAGATTGGAGCGGGCCAGGCGGGAAATCCGCTCCGCCAGCTCCGGTAAGCTCAACTCGCTGGGGGGAACCGGCGGCTGCATCAGGGCAGCCAGATCCTGGGAAACTTGCAGCGGCTTGCGATGAAACGTTTGCTCGGCAATACTGAGACCGGTGGGGCCGTAAAGGTGGGTTGCTCCTTCGCTCAGGCTCCACTCCAGTCCGTTCCACACTGCCTGAGCGGCCAAGGTCACTTCCGCCAACTGGTATTTGCCTCCCGGCAAGGGATCCACCCGCAAAATCGTGACATCTTGCATGGTATTCAACCGGGGATCCACTTGGCGGATGAAGAACCAGAGGTTGTCTTCGGTTTTGAAAAAGACATCGTATTGCACCGGGGTGGTGGCCTGGGCCAGCAAAGCTTGCTGATCGATCTGGCGGATTTGCTGTTTACTGGCCGGCAGCAACACGTTGCTGATGAAAAAAGCGCTCAAGCTCATGGCCAACCCCACCAGCAGCAGGGGCCGGAAAATCCGGCTAAACGGGATCCCGGCTGCCCGCATAGCGGTGATCTCGCTGTTGCCGCTCAGCTTGCCCAAGGTGAGCATGGTGGCAAAGAAGGCGGCAATGGGCATACCCAGCACCACCATCTCCGGCAGATCCAAAACCAAGAGGCGCAACACCGTCAGGGGGGGGACGGATCCCTCGACCAGCCGCTCGGCCAGGGTAAACAGTCGGCCCACCAGCAGCAGCAGGGTTCCCCCCGCAACACCGGTCAGCACTGGGGTGAGCATCTGCCCAAATAGATAGCGCTCCAGCAGCCAGAACTTGGTGAGCAACCGTGCCATGTTTGAGAATCGAAGGGGATCGCCCTTCTCCCCAAGGGAGAGGCGAGTTGCAATAGCCGAAGAATCGGCGGCAAAAGCCCTGAACCAGGCTTATCGATTTATTCTCGCTCAAGGGCTTGGGGCAGGTGGGGGAAACGACTCTGTTTTGTCGGCAGGATCCAAACGCGGCTGAGGAGAGTTGAGGGGAGGTTCGGACGCGGGATCCAGCTCGGCACCCCAGGTGACCAGGTAGGCCCGCTGTTCGGGGGAAAGGCGGCGAGCCTGGCGGAAATCTGCCCCTGCCACGATAGCTCCGGTGTAGGCTCCGGTCTTAAAATCCGGCTTTTGCCCCGGCTGAGCGGGGGAAGCCGTCTGAGGGGATCCCACAAACAGCAAAGCGCGGTAGAGATCGGCCCCGCGCAGGTCGGCATTCCGCAAGTTAGCTCCGCACAGATTGGTGTGGCTGAGATCGCAGCCGCTCAGGTTGGCCCGCTCCAGGCTGGCTTCGCTGAAATCCACCGCTCGCAACAGGGTGCCATGCAGGTCGGCTCCCTCCAGCATCGTGCCCAGGTTGACCACTCGGATGCCGTTCACGCGATCCCGCTGGTAACCCCCTTTGCCGTCCAGAATGGGTCGGCCCAGGTGTTCGTCTCGCCGCAGAGGGCTGAGCAGATTGGCAGTGGAGAGAAAGCGCAGGATCTTGGCTTTGCCGAAGCGATCCACCCCGTTCAACAAAGCAGCCGTGCGCCCGGCAGCAATGGCCCGCTCCAGGGGCCAATCGTCCAACTGCCCATCGGGAGACAAGACCAGGTTGGAAATGCCTTCAAAGTAGGCGTCGATGGTCTGCTGCTGGGTGATGATATTCTGCTGAATGGTGAGATCGCGGGAGATGATGTACTGCCGCCAGGCGATGTAGGCGGCCAGGATGGCAATCAAGATTTGGCCTGTGGCCCCAAACACTTCTCCCAAAGCCCCAATTGCTTCCCAACTCAGGGATCCCAAGGCAGAAAACAGCCCGCTCCCGGCAACCCCTCCCATCAGGGCCAAGCTGAGGGCCACTCCCGCCCAGGCCAATTGAGGCCAAGTGGTCAGCCACTGCCAAAGACGGCGCCCGATCTGAGCCCAAAGCGATCGCCCCCACCAGCCCGCCAGGCCCAGCCAAGCCAGCACCGCCCCCCAGCCCAAGACCGGCTGAGCCATCAGCTTTCCCAAGAGCAGCAAGAAGGCCGGGATCCCCAACAGCAGCAGATGAATCAGGGGTTGCCACGGTGAGACCGGAGACAGCAGGATCCCGGATTCAAGCAGCGACGGCTCTTGGGGCAGATGTTCGGGGACAAGGGTTTTGTAGGTCATGGCGCAAGCAGGGAGGTTACTCTAGGGCTAGTGTTAGACTTGCAAAAAAAGCCTGCGTTAGTCCGTATTTGGAGTTGGCGGATAGGGCAGGATCCCGCCTACTCAGTTTGGTAGGATAACCTCGGCCTTTCTTCTCTAGCCCAGCCTGGTGTGAGGATAACCACCATGATCTCTTCCTTATTGTCCTTACTGCCTATTGGTCTGCAGAAATCCGGCGAACACCAATCTACAGCAGTCCTGCCCGGCCTGCGGGCGCAGCGCCATCGTTCTGCAATGCTGACGCGGCTGGCAACCTCTCTGCTACTCGGCACCACCTTACTGCTAGCAGCCAAATTGGATCCTGGCTGGGCGCAAACTTCCCTGGACACTGGTATTACCGGCGAGCAGACCCTGCCTCAAGCTCCCCCGCTCCCGGACAATCGCCCGGCCATTTTCGTGGATGCAGCCAACGGCAGCGATACCCGTGGGGATGGATCCCGCAATAACCCCTTCAAGACGATTACTTATGCCATTCAGCGGGCTGAGGCTGGCAGCGTCATTCAGCTTTTTCCCGGGGTGTATAGCGAGGAGAGCGGCGAAACCTTCCCCATCCGTCTGAAAGCCGGCCTCACCTTGCGTGGGGACGAGTCCACCTTGGGAGAGGGCTATCTCATCACCGGCGGCGGTACCTACATGAGCCCGACCCTAGGCCGACAAAATGTTGCTCTGCTGGCAGAAACCGGCGCAGAAGTGCGAGGAGTTACCCTGCGCAACCAAGGGCGGCGCGGCTATGCCCTCTGGGTCGAATCGGCCTCCCCGCGCATTCTCAACAACAGCTTTGTGGGCAGCATCCACGATGGGATCTTCATCGCTGGCGCTGCCAATCCCTGGGTGGAGGGCAACCGCTTCTATAAAAACGGGGCCAACGGCATTTCCGTTTTGGGCACCTCCCAGCCCACCATCGTCAATAACCTGTTCCAGGAGACCGGCTTTGGCCTCACCATCGACCAACGCTCGGCGCCTGTTGTGCGCAACAACCGCATCCTGCAGAACCGTACCGGCGTGATCGTCGGGGGCAGCTCCAGGCCCATCCTGCGCAACAATCTCATCGCCCAGAACTTGGAGACCGGCCTCACTGCCATCACCAACGCCCAGCCGGATCTGGGCACGGCCACGGATCCCGGCAACAACATCTTTGAGGGCAACGGCCAATACGACATCCACAACGCCACCCGCGGCCTGCGCATCAATGCCAACGGCAACCAACTGCGGGGCAAAGCCAAAGGGGATCTGGATCTGTCCGGTCAAACCACCGTTGCCGCCCTTCCCGATAGCGCTCCCCGCCCCATTGCTCCTGGCACTTTGGCTCTGCCCAGTGCCCCGTCCCAGCCGGCTACTCCCAGGGATCCCCGGCCAGCGGCTGAGACCCCCTCCACCTTGCCGGTTGTGACGGTGCCGCAATCGACGGATCCCAGCCCAGTTGCCTCTCTATCGGGATCGGGGGGGCGCGTTTTGCCCAACGTTCCTGCCCAGCCGGCGGACACTCAACCCCAAGCGCAGGAGTTTGTTGCCGTCCCCTTCACGCCAGATGGCTCTACCGCACCTGCTCAGCCGGTTGGCCCTGCCCCCGCAGCTCCTGTTCCCAGGCCACCCTCGGCTCCCCTCACAGATATCACCACCCTTCTGCCCCCGCCGGCCCGTCGCTCATCGGCAGGGATCCCAACTACTCCCTCTGCTCCCACTACAACTCCAGTTGCCCCCCCTGTGGCTGCTGTGGGTAACGACTCCGTTTCGCCAACGCGAACGGCAACCCAATTTCGCGTGTTGGTGACCCCTAAGAGCAGCGATGACTTGAACCGATTGCGGCAGCTCATCCCCGACGCGGTGGAAACGGTTTTCAACGGCAGAACAGTGTTGCAGGCGGGCCTGTACGACAGTCGCAGCCAGGCCCAGTCGGTCTTGGATCGGCTGTTGGATGCCGGCTTTGAGGCGGTTGCCGAGATGATTTTCCGCTAGCGACCCTCCACCCTACCGGCTTGCTTCTCCATAGCGGTACGAGGGAGCTTTGATCCCAGTTCTTTGGCGGGGTGGCCAGCCATTGAGCCCAAGTCTCCTTGGTCGCTGGCAAGGGAATTGACTACAAGTGCTTGCCAAGAGCGATGACGGCTCGAACACCCCCTCTCTAGTCCAGCGGATCCAGTCGGTAGCGGCTGAGCCAGTGATCCAAATGCACTTCCTCCTCGTCCAGCAGTTGGGCGTTGATCAACCCCCGTTTGAAAGCAAGACGTATGGCTCGCGCCCGCAAGCTGAAGGTGGTTCCCCACTCGTCGCTGATACATTCACGCTGAACTCTCCTGAACATGGTTCAGGAAAGAAGCGATCGCATCCTGCCTATCTCTGT
>NZ_JANSHW010000030.1:0-1870 GCF_047461815.1 Synechococcus sp. R6-10 | reverse complement strand
GATCCGGGCTGAACAGCAACGATCTGCCGAGCGCTTTGAGGCTCAGATGGCCGAAATGCGGGCCGAGCAGCAGCGGTCGGCTGAGCGCTTTGAGGCTCAGATGGTTGAGATGCGGCAGGCCTTTGCAGCCCAAATCTCCGAGATCCGGGCTGAACAGCAACGATCTGCCGAGCGCTTTGAGGCTCAGATGGCCGAAATGCGGGCCGAGCAGCAACGATCTGCCGAGCGCTTTGAGGCCCAGATGGCCGAAATGCGGGCCGAGCGGCAGGCTATGGAAGCCCAACTCCAGACCGAAATCCAGGAGATCAGGGCGTTGATCCAACAGAACCAGGAGCGGATTCGACAGAACGAAGAGCGGGGAGACGAGCTGGAGGTGGCCATACAGGAGTGCCGCCGAGATATGCAGGCTGGGTTTGCCGAACTGAGGGAAGCGCAAGCCATGATGATGGAGCAATTTCGGGAGCGCGATGGCCGCCTGATCGAGGCTCAACTCAGCTTTATTCGGGAGATGCGGGAAATGCAACGGGAAGTGGCGGAGCTGCGACTGGATTTTCTCAATCACATGCGCCAATACCACCCACCTGTCGAACGTTAAATGGCTACGGCAGCACCTGGGCGGTCACCTCAGCTTGCGGTCGTAGGGGTAGCGGGGGATGGCTCTGTGGCTTCCTGGGGGATCCCCCCCCTTTCCCAAGCCAGGGTTTTGGCAGGAGCCCCTCATCTGCTCCGGCACTTTACCGATCATCCGGCCCGCAAGATCCCGCTCACCGGGCCGGTGGAAAGTTGGATCCCGCTTTTGCAGCAGGAGATGGCTCAGGGATCCCTAGTTTTGTTGGCCAGCGGGGATCCGCTTTTTTTCGGGATCGGGCGGCTGTTGACGGAGTATTTCCCAGCGGAGCGGTTGGCCTTCTATCCGCAGGTGAGCTCGGTGCAGCTGGCCCTGAACCGCCTGCAGATCCCCTGGCAGGAGGCGACCATCCTCAGCCTGCACGGGCGGGGAGTGGAGCGGTTGGAAGCCGTTCTCAAGCAGGGATCCCCTGTGATCGTGGTGCTCACCGATCCGGAGCATACACCGACCGTCTTGGCCCAGTTCATTGCCGACCTGCGGCTGCCGGTGCGTTACCAAGCCTGGGTCTGTAGTCAACTGGGATCCCCTCAAGAACAGGTCGTGCCCCTCCAAGAAGGGGAAGACGCCGTTTTCCCCAGCCCCAACGTTGTGGTGCTGCGACGAGTAGAGCCGGAGCCAGATCCCCATCGCTGGCCTTTGGTCGGGATCCCGGACGACCAGTTCTACACCTTTCCCGACCAGCCCGGCTTGATCACCAAGCAGCCCATCCGCCTGCTCACCTTGGGATCCCTGCAGCTCCCCCAAGAGGGCGTGGTGTGGGATATCGGTGCCGGCACCGGCTCGGTGGCCATCGAAATAGCCCGCCTCTCTTCTCGGCTCCAGGTCTATGCTGTCGAGCGCAACGCCATGGGCATCTGTCTGATTCGGCGCAACCGGCAACGCTTTGGCCCAGAGAACCTGCAGGTGATCCCGGGGGCAGCCCCCCAAGTGTTGGCCAACTTGCCCGACCCAGATCGGGTGGTGCTGGGCGGCGGCGGCAAAGGGATCCGCGACCTGCTGCCGGTGGTGGAAGCCCGCCTGCGGCCTGGAGGGATCTTGGTGGCCAACTTCGCTACCCTAGAAACCTGCAGCGAGGCCCTGCAATGGCTGCGTTCGCGCGGCTGGCAAGTCCGAGTGGATCACGTTCAGATCTCTCGCTCTGCCGCCCTGGCCGAGGGCACCCGCTTTGCCCCCCTGAACCCGGTTTACCTGCTGCAAGGGATCCCTTCAAATTGGAAAGCCCAGTAAGCCCCCCGTTGCTCT
>NZ_JANSHW010000029.1:0-5087 GCF_047461815.1 Synechococcus sp. R6-10 | reverse complement strand
AATCCGTACTGAACATATTATACATTATTTTCAGTATAGTTGAGCTTATTATTGACTAGAGTCATGCTCCACAGGCTTCCCCACCGGACAGAGAGCTTCTCATCGGACAATACAAGGGACAATACAAGACGATCATAAGAGGAAGGGAAGAGTTAAGCTCAAAGCAAGGCGGCCTCAGCCGCCGGGATCCGCAACTCAAAAATCCGATATCCAAAACTTGGCAAGAGGAGGTTTTCCATGCCCAGGGCTATCTGGAATGGGGTAGTGGTGGCCGAGACAGACCGCTACGAAACCGTAGAAGGCAACATCTATTTTCCGCCGGAATCTCTGCGCCGGGAATACTTCCAGCCCAGCTCTACCCACACCACCTGCCCCTGGAAGGGGGAGGCCAGCTACTACACCCTCGTGGTCAACGGCCAGGAGAACAAAGATGCCGCCTGGTACTACCCGGATCCCAAACCCGCTGCGGCCAACATCCGGGGCTATGTGGCCTTCTGGAAGGGTGTCAAGGTGGAGCCCTAGCCGGAGCCGAGTTTGTCAACCGGGTATGATGGGAAGAGTGGGTTGGAGAGGCGATGCCATGCTGACCAATGGCCGGATCCTGTTTGGCGCGGCCCGGTGGGCGAGAAAGCTGGGCCTGGCCGGATTGAGCTTGGTGCTGTTGGGCTGCAGCCCCGCAGGTTTTCGCACCCCGCGTCCCAGCCTGACCAACAGTGGCCTCAACAGCATCTTCCCCGATGGGGAGCCTGCTTTCAACGGAGATGGCCGCTACCTGGTGTTTTCCTCGGCCCGCAGCGGCAGCCAGGATATTTTTCTCTACGACACGGTGGAACGTCGCTTGGTGGATCTGCCCGGCCTCAACTCCAGCGACGTGGCGGCCACCTCGCCCGACATCAGCGCCGATGGTCGCTACATCGTCTACGTGTCCAATGCTCTGGGCAAGTCTGAGATCTTCCTCTACGACCGGGAAACCCGCAGGATAGAAAACATCAGCAGCCGGGTGCCAGGAGATGTGCGCAACCCCACCATCAGCGGCGATGGCCGGTTTATCGCTTTTGAGAGCAACGGCCAAGGACAGTGGCACATCGAGATTTTCGACCGGGGGCCGGCGGCCAGCACGCGTCCAACCTCACCTTCTTCCCCCAATGCTGACGACAATCCCTGAGGGGATCCTCAAGCTAGGATAGACCCCCCTGCTTTGCAAGAGTTGTTGCATGTCGATTCCCCTCGCCCAGCGACTTCAGCCCCTCGGCGGCAATGTGTTTGACCAAATGGATCGAGCCAAGCGAGAGGCTCGTCGCTCTGGCCTGGATGTGATCGATCTGTCTCTGGGATCCTCCGATCTGCCCCCACCTTCAGACTCCTTGGCGGCCATCCAATCGGCTCTGTCGGATCCCTCTACCTATGGCTACACGCTGTTTCACGACACGGCGGACTTTCGGTCTGCCTGCGCCAAGTGGTACAGGGGCAAGTTCGGCCTGGAGATCGATCCGGAAACAGAGGTGCTGCCGTTGATCGGATCCCAGCAGGGGACGGCCCTCTTGCCCCTGGCTTTGCTCAATCCTGGCGATGTTGCCTTGGTCGCCGATCCGGCCTATCCCTCTCATGCGGGCGGGATCCATCTGGCGGGCGGGATCCCCTACTACCTGCCCCTGCGGGCGGAAAACCGCTTCTTGCCCCGCTGGGATCGGATCCCGGCAGCGATCTGCCGGCAGGCGCGGCTGCTGGTGTTGAACTACCCCCACAACCCCACCACTGCCACCGTCACCCCGGAGTTTTGGCAAGAAACCCTGCAGTTTTGTCAGCAGTACGACATCGTTCTGGCCCACGATTTTCCCTATGTGGACTGGCGCTTCGACGGCCAGGTGGCCCCTTCCGCGCTGCAGGCGGATCCCGATAAAACCCGCACCATCGAGTTTTTTTCTCTTTCCAAGTCCTATCACATGGGAGGGTTCCGGGTGGCCTACGCCATTGGCAGCCGGGAGCTGATCCGAGCCCTGCGATGGGTGAAATCCACCATCGACTTCCATCAGTACCAGGGCATTCTGCGGGGGGCAGCAGCGGCTTTGGCAGTTCCCGATAGCTTTTTGGAGCGCTGGCGGCAGGTGTACCGAGAGCGACGGGATATAGCTGTGGCGGCTCTACACCGCATGGGTTGGCCTGTGCCCTTGCCAGAAGCCACCATGTATCTGTGGGCGCCTTTGCCGGAGTTTTATCGCGGCTCTTCTGCCCAGTTTTGTTTGGACTTGGTGAGAGCCACAGGGGTTGCCCTGTCTCCGGGTTCTGGCTTTGGCCCCAGTGGGGAAGGCTATGTCCGCTTTGCTTTGGTGGTCGAGGGATCCCGTCTGGAGGAGGCAGTGGGACGGATCGAGGCGTTTTTGTCCCGGTGCATTTCCTAAATCCCAAACATCAATCCCAAACATCGAGCATCCAGCTCTCGGTTGGTTGTGCTCGCCCACCCTCGGGCAATCTAAGTCAGGATAAGAGTAAGAGTGTTATCCAAGTTGAGTGGGCATGGAGAAGGAAACGCTCGACAGTTTTTTGTCCATCCGTGGGGTGATGGGGGTGGCGCTCTTGAGTCGGGCAGGTCGCCCTTTCTTCTACCGCTCTTTTCAGGATTTGGATAGCCGACAGCAGCAAGCCCTTACCGAAGGGCTGTTTCAAGTTTTGCAGACCATGCCCCCAGGACTTGACTATTTTGATTTTCAGTTTGCCGAGCAGCGGGTCTTCGTTTACCCCCTCGGGCCGGAATGGGCGCTGCTGGTGGCGGTGAATGACGAGCTGGTGATGCCGGTTTACACCTTGGCCGTGAACCGCCTGCGAGCCGAGCTGCAGCAGGATACGCCAAAGGGCTTAGCCACCTTTCGTCTATTTACCAGCCAGGCGGAGGCAGGCCGGAACGCTACCCAGCCCAGTTCCGCTCCTGCGGCGGGCCCGCGCATGGAGATGGATGTCTTCGTGCAATCTCTGAACCGTCTCTGCCAGATTACAACCGGCTATTTGGGCAAGGCAGTGATCGTCAACTATTGGAAGGCAGCACGGCAGGAAGTGGTGGAACGCCAGGGATCCCAAGCAGAATGGCTGAACCAGTTCGAGATCGAGCGCAGCGGCCAGATCCACTACCGGGGATCCCTCAAGGAACTGGACGAATCTCAGCAAAGGGTGCTACGGGATTGGGTGCTGGCTTTTTTCCGTCGCTGTGAAGAGGTAATCCACGATTTTCGCAACTTGATCAAATCGACAGAACTGGGCCTATGAAAAAGGGGCAGGCTTTTTCCTAAGTAGGGCTATCGGCGAACTCTACCCGGCTCTTGGTCGAGGAAAATCCAGGCTAAGCTATGACCATGATCAACCCGGATCGCGCCAGGTGCAGACAAGATCCCTGCTTGGAGATGTTTCCTCTTGTCGCCGAAACCGGTGCAGCCGAAGATCTGCATTTGCTACCGCGATGCCGCCGGATCCCTCGTTACTATGGGGTTGCGGCACTCTACGCGAAGGAGTCGCTATGCTGAGAATCGTCACCCAGCTAGCCGAGGCTGAAGCCGAGCTCAGACGGATCTCGGAGCGCACTCAGGCTGACCAGAACCTGCACCGTGAAGCAACTGTGCGGGAGATCCTGCAAGCGGTACGCCGTCAGGGGGATCGGGCCCTGCTGACCTATACGGCTGAGTTCGACCAGGTGGAGCTGAGCGTTGCCGAGCTGAAGGTGTCTGGGGCCGAGCTAGAGGCAGCTTACCAGGCGGTATCTCCGCAGTTGCTTTCAGCCCTACGGCTGGCCAAGCAGCGCATTGAAGCTTTTCACCGGCAGCGGGTGCCCAGCAGTTGGGTAAGCTTTCCCGGCCCTGAGATCGTCTTGGGCAAGCAATACCGCCCTGTGGATCGCGCCGGCCTCTACATTCCGGGAGGGCGAGCCGCCTATCCCAGCACGGTGTTGATGAACGCCATCCCGGCCCAGGTGGCAGGGGTGCCCGAGATTGTGATGGTGACGCCACCGGGATCCGACGGCTCGGGGGGCAAGGGGATTAGCCCGGCCATTTTGGTGGCCGCCCAAGAAGTAGGCATCCACACCATCTATCGCGTTGGAGGGGCTCAGGCAATAGGGGCTTTGGCCTACGGCACCGAGACCATCCCCAAGGTGGACGTGATCACCGGCCCCGGCAACATCTACGTAACTTTGGCCAAAAAGCTGGTGTACGGCACGGTGGGGATCGACTCGCTGGCCGGGCCATCGGAGGTGTTGATCATCGCCGACGAGAGCGCCAACCCCCTTTATGTGGCTGCCGATTTGCTGGCCCAAGCCGAGCACGATCCCTTGGCGGCGGCCATCCTTCTGACCACCGATCTCCAGCTGGCCCAGCAGGTGCAGCAGGCGGTGGCCACCCAGATGGAGGCCCATCCCAACCGTCTGATGGTGGAAAAGTCGGTGGTGAATTACGGGCTGATTGCGGTGGTGCCGGATCTGACGGCGGCGGTGGCTTTGTCCAACCTGTTTGCGCCAGAGCATTTGGAACTGCAGGTGGCAGATCCCTGGGCTTTGCTGGATCCCATTCGCCATGCGGGGGCCATTTTCTTGGGCCACCATACTCCGGAGGCGGTAGGAGATTACCTGGCTGGCCCCAACCATACCTTGCCCACCGCCGGTGCGGCCCGCTATGCCTCGGCTTTGGGGGTGGAAACTTTCCTAAAGCATTCCAGTCTGATTCAATACAGCTCAGCGGCTTTGCGGGAGGTGGCCAGCGCCATTCAGGCTCTCACACAAGCGGAAGGGTTGCCCGCCCACGGCCAGTCGGTACAGGTGCGGTTGGCGGAGGAGCGCTAATCAAGCCCTGGTCGCAGTTAGCTAGACCGCCGGGAAGCCCCACCCTCTGTTAGTGACTAGTGGCTAGTCACTATCCACTCACCACTATCCAGGGTGAGGGTCGGGATAAAAGGCGAGGACACGATGCTTTGTCCTTACTGGTGCTATGACCGGCGTAGCAGGATTTTATACGCTCATCATGAGAACTGCCTATCAATATCGCTTACGCCCTACCTCTAGCCAAGTTGCTCTAATGGAGCAATAGCTAGAGTTGTTGCGGAAGCACTAT
>NZ_JANSHW010000028.1:0-3910 GCF_047461815.1 Synechococcus sp. R6-10 | reverse complement strand
GGATCAGGTGTGGAGCAGGGGGGATCTGATAGAGATATGAGACTATCTATGAACGGGATCCCGTCTCCGGGGGAGCGGGCTGACCCGGTGGCTCCAGGAGGTCGGGTTGCGGCTGTCCTCCAGACAACCCGAAAGGCTGTCCGGCCCCAGGCCCAAGGCAAAGCGCAGCGAGTCCCCCGGTCGCCCATTGGAGAAGAAGAGAAAAGAACCCAAGGAAGCCAAGGAAAGAAGAGCCGCATAGCCAAACATGGCTCGATAGCCGGATCCCGCTGCTAAGGTGCCCAAAAGGGGCCCCGCCAGGCCAATGCCCAAATCAAACCCGCACATCACCAAGCTAAACAGGCGACCCCGCTCCGCCGGCTCCGAGCGATCGGCCACGAGGGCAGAAATGAGAGGGATCAAAGTACCAAAACCGCAGCCTACCGCGACCCCAGCAGCCAGAAAAGCGCCGCTGCTATTGGCAACAATCAGGATCCCCATTGCCAAGGCATAGGTGGCCAAGCTGAGGGAGATAAATGGCCCCCGCCCATAGCGATCGGAAGCGCGACCGGTGAGCAGGCGCACTCCAAAGCTGGCAAAGGCCACTGCCGTATAAAAAAGACCTGGATTCAGGGGAGCTCCGGCTTCTTGGATTAACAAGGCCACAAAGGTGGTCTGGGTGCCGAAGGCCAACCCCACCAAAAACATCACCCAAGCGAGGGAGCGCACCTTCGGGCTGCCCAGAAAGCTCCAGAAGGCCCCATCCATCGGCAGGGATCCCCAATGCTCACGCCGCTGTTCTCGAACCAGTTGGGTACAAAGAAAGCCCACCAACCCCAGCAGAGCAGAGAAGAGAAACGAAGGGCCATAGCCGGCAAACTCCTGCAAAAAGCCGCCCAAAGCAGGGCCAATGGCTGCGCCGATCGGATTGACCAAACTCATGTAGCCCAGGATCTCACCCCGTTTTTCTTCTGGGGTAAAATCCACCACCAAAGTCACATAGGCCGTGGCAAAAGCGGCGATGCTAACCCCATGAAAGGCTCGCACCAGCGCTACCCATGGGATCCAATCGGAGAGCCAGTATCCTATGGGGGCCATCCCCACCACCCCCATGCCGATAAGCAGCACGATCTGCCGGCTGTGGCCATCCGCCAGGCGACCCAACGCAGGGCGAAAGGCCAGCAACCCAATCGAAAAGGCCCCCATTACCCAGCCCACTTGCTGGCTGGTGCCACCGGCATCTCTGACGTAGAGAGGCAACGTGGGCAGCAGCGAGGATAAACTGGCCCAAAAGAGCAGCCCAGCCACAAACAAAATGCCCAAGTTGCGCCGCTGTGCCGGCTGCAGCTGCCCGAATACCCTCACGCCAACTCCTTATGCAAAATGGAACTCAAAGCGTTCTCCCAGAACCGCGCCCTAGGATAAGCCCACCTTCGCCGGATCCCTCAGCCCGAAATATTTAGGTGCTAACCTTTCTGATTGTAACCGTATGGTCTGGGGCTGGGAACCGGCCCTGCTCGCCTTTGCAGGCGCCTCCAGTCTGGGATAACAGCTAACCTCAAGTTACCTAGAGATGCGCTTTTTGGACTCCGACCCATGCCCGAACAATCGGATCCCCTCACTCGCAGCTTGATTGCCCTGATCCGGGGTTACCAGGTGGGTATTTCTCCTTGGCTGCCGCCTGCTTGTCGCTACTACCCCACCTGCTCCCAGTACACCTTGGAAGCGGTGCGGCGCTACGGTGCCCTACGTGGGGGTTGGCTGGGGCTCCGTCGCCTCTGTCGCTGTCATCCCTGGCACCCAGGGGGCTACGATCCAGTTCCCGATTTGCCGGGATCCGCGCCGACCCAGAAACCATTCCGCTAGCCGGACTCAGGAGACATTTAGGTCGATTGTGGGTAGCAGGCCACAACCTCGATTTCTACTCGGGCATTGAGGGGCAGGCGGGCCACCTGTACGCAAGAGCGAGCCGGAGCCGGATCGGTGGCAAAAAACTCTCGATAAACCTCGTTCATGGCCGCAAAATCCTCCATATCGGCCAGGAAAACCGTTGTCTTCACCACCTGGGAGAGAGTGGTGCCCCCCGCTTCCAGCACTGCCTGCACGTTCAGCAATGCCTGCCGAGTTTGAGAAACAATGTCCTCCCCCACCAGTTTGCCGGTTTTGGGATCCAGGCCCACCTGTCCGGCGGTGAACAGAAACGGCCCCAGAGCAGTAACGCCCTGGCTGTAAGGGCCGACAGGAGCGGGGGCAGCCTCAGTTTGCACAGCACAAGGGCCTGGCCCGATTTGGCCCTGCTGGTGGCCGATCTCTGGCTTGGCCGGCTTCGTCTGCTCCATAGAGGTTTGCCCAACTCTGTCGCTACGCTACCACAGGTGGATCGCCAAAAAGCGGGGCCAAGAATGCCAAGATGAACTCGTTGAGAGGGAGAGGGATCCATGCCGTTGATCAAGCTGCAAACGTCTGTGCAACCAGAAATCGCCGCAGTAGAGGAACTGCTTAAGGTGCTGTCTGCTGCTCTATCGGAACAGTTGGGCAAGTCGGAAGCCTACGTGATGACCGCCTTTGAGGGTGGGATCCCGATGACCTTTGCTGGCAGTGGGGATCCCTGTTGTTACCTAGAAATCAAGAGTATCGGGCAATTTTCCGCCCAACAAACCCGAGCCATGAGCGAGTTTTTTTGCGGCACCATCGAGGCCCGATTGGGGATCCCCAAGAAGAGGATTTACATTGAGTTCAGCGATGCCAAAGGCTATCTTTGGGGATGGAACGGCACGACTTTCGGGTAAAGATACTTCCCCCACTCCAAGAGCTGTCTACTCTGGCTTGCCCTAGCTCGCCTCACAAGAACTTTGTAGGAGTTTAGCCAATGGAAGAGCTACCTCAACTCAACACAAATCCCCAAAAGCAGCGGATTTTGCTTAAGCTTGCTACCGGCTTGGGCTTGGCCATTTTTATCTTTTGGGCAGCCCATCGATTGGGATTTTTTGGAGTTATTCAAGACTGGCTCGCCGAAGCTCTGGCTTGGATGGAAAGCTTGGGGTTGCTGGGGCCGATCCTCTTCATTGCCATTTACATTGTGGCGACGGTGCTGCTTTTACCGGCTTCGGTGCTGACCTTGGGGGCAGGAGCTGTGTTCGGGGTGGTGGCCGGAACTGTGTATGTGCTAATCGGGGCAACCATTGGAGCGAATTTGGCCTTTTTCATCGGGCGCTACTTGGCGCGGGAACAGGTGGCGAAATGGATTGAGGGAAATGCCAAGTTTGCGGCCATCGACCGAGCGTTGGGACGTGAGGGATGGAAAATAGTCGGCCTGATTCGGCTGTCGCCTGCGTTTCCCTTCAATGTGCTCAACTACGCCCTGGGGCTGACCCAAATTTCTTTTCTGGATAACTTGCTGGGCACCGCTGGAATCGTGCCGGGCACTTTTATGTATGTGTACATCGGCTCGTTGGCGGGATCCCTGGCCGACATGGAAGGCGCGGAGTTGGATCCTCAGGCTCAAACCGCCCAATGGGTCGTTCGCCTCGTGGGGCTCATCGCCACCGTAGCTGCTACCCTCTACGTCACTCGCATTGCCCGCAAAGCCCTACAAGAAGCGGTGGAGCCTGCCTAGGGAATTGCATTTTAAACAAGAATGAAATCTGTTGCATTGCTTCCCAACTCCTCTCTCTCTGGGAGAAGGGCTGGAGGTGGTCGCGGAAGCGGCGCGGAGCGTTTGGGCAGCAGTAGGAGTGTCTCAATCCAGTTTGAAATGACTATAAGTTGGCTCGGCGAGCTAGTGTGTAGAAAGCACCGGGTTGAGAACGCTCACCGTTGGGCAGAGGCTTAGCCGACAGCTTGACAGAGGGTTTCCTGCCTGATACATTTACGCTGAACACTGCTGAACATCACTGTTCAACTATGCAGCGGTAGCATTCTGTTTGTTTCC
>NZ_JANSHW010000027.1:0-11270 GCF_047461815.1 Synechococcus sp. R6-10 | reverse complement strand
GGCCTAAAGGTTTTGCTCCCTGGCCCTGCTTTCTCCTTGGGGGTGAGGGAATGACCCTGATTCAGCCTGATGGCCACGGCACTAACTGGCTTGGGCCAGCCCTTCCTCAGAGGGATCCCTGCCTTCCAGGCGACAAAACAGTTGCCGCATGAGCAGCTCCCGTTGGCCAAGAGACAGGTGAGGGGCAAGGGTGCCGGGAAAGTGGGGCATGGCGAGGGTGACACGATCCAACAGGTCGGCGCGGCGATGTCTCTGTTGAATAGCCCAAGCCCGTTCCAGAAGGTTTTGGGCTGCTTCTGGCGCTAATCCCGCTTGCTCCGATAACCACGCTGCCAGTTGTTCCAAATCGGGGTCGAAGCGCAGCCGGTACATGTAGATCAACATGCCGATCCCGATCACCAAGCCCAAGCCACTGGCTACATAGGCGGCTTTGATGGAAGTTCCCGGCAGATAGGCCACCGCCGACACGCGCAAGATTTCGTAAGGGATGCGAATCAAGCTGTAGCCGACCACATACGTCCAAACCCAAGTGCCATCCTTAAGCTTGGGGAATCGCCAGAACATCCCCATCAACAGAGCAAACAGGGCCAGATTGAGGATGCTCTCGTAGAAAAAGATCGGGTGGAAAAACTCAAACTGGCTGTATTCCGGCTCGCGAGCTTGGGGAGGAATGTACACCCGCAGCGGCCAAGGGCTGTCCGGGGGAATAGGGGCACCATAGGCCTCAGAGTTGAAAAAGTTGCCCCAGCGCCCGATGGCTTGGCCCAAAATCAACCCCGGCGTGAGCACATCGGCGTACTTCCAGCCGTTGATCCCGGTGGTGCGGCAATAGAGGTAAAGGGCAAGCGCGCCGGCCAACACCCCACCGTGGATGATGAGACCCCCCTGCCAAATGGCAAAGGCCGAGAGGGGGTTGTCTTGGAACTCTGACCAGTGGGTGAGGACGTAGTAGAGGCGGGCGCCCAGAAACCCAGATATTACCAACCACAGGGCCAGTAGCTCCACTCGTTCACTGGCTTTGCCAGGCTCTTTCTCTAGATGACGAGATTCTGCCAACGCTTTGGTCAAGATCAAGCCGACCAACACGGCCACTGCCATCAATAGGCCATACCAGCGTAGGCCCAGCCCTCCCACCAGCGGGGTGCCGGGGGGAAAGCGGAAGACAAATTCTCCAGGTGAGCTGAAGGTAAGGCCCAACAGCCCTGCACTCCATAGGTTCATCGACAACACGCTCTGCACCCCAAAATTGCTCAACTCAGTTCCACCAGTCGGCCTTATCAACCTCACCCGCTTGGGTTAGCGGGACGGAGTTCCTTCCGGGCTCTTCTCCCCTATCCCCGGCAGCCATTCACAGGCTCCAACAGGGATCCATTCTCCCCGATCCTGAAGCAGCGCCAGTCCTCGTTCCCGGTTGACCCGATCCTACAGGCCCGTCACGGACAAGATTCCACCCTAGAGCCCATACCTTTACCAAAAAGCTAGGTCCAAAGCCCTGCCCTTCCAGGACGGCTTTTGCCCTGTTAGACCTGCGATAAGATACACCCACGCTGGTCAGAGATGCCAAACTCCTCAAGGCCACTCCAGCGCAGTACCAAGCCTTGGATGACGGAGTACACCGGCCAAGTGGTGGGGCTGGATGGGGGCGACAGCAGTGGGCAAGCTGTGCCGTGTCTCCAGTCTTTGCGTTGTACCGAAAGGAGATGGAGGATGTCAACTGGACAGGGGTGTGGATCCCGGATGGGTTGCAGTTGGTATCCATTGCTCCTGAGGCCAAGGCGGTGATGCAACACTGTTATGGCGGCTACACCACCAACCTGACTCTGGAGGAGTTCATCCGCCCCGAAAACTACCTGGTTCATACCCTGGAAGGACAACCGCTCCCGGTAGGGCCGGTGCGCACTTTGATCCCTCACCCATATGCCTGGAGTTTCCCCCCTGAGATCAGCTGGGCTTTTGGGGGAGCAACGGCTACTACATGGGCGGTGAACCCTGGGCCGAAGAACGCTACAGCAATCTATAGAGGCTCTGAAATTTTGCGCTCCTTTAGCAGGGATCCCTCGAAGTTCTTTGCCGCTATCTGCCGTTTTGGCCGCAAACTGAAGAGAGCACCTTGGTTGCCGTTGCTGCGAACGCCTGAGGTGCCTGTGTCTTTAGATCTCAAAGAAAGCTTAAATAGCAAAGCTCAAAAGATCCATTGGACTCCATTCCGCTTACGCAAACACTAGAAATCATGGGATCCCGTTCACCGCGTCCAGCCCGGCCTATCCGTTCCGGCCGCTATCCGGCCAAAGAGCTGTGCAGCCAGTGCGGCCTCTGCGATACCCGCTACGTGGCCCACGTCAAAGAAGCCTGTGCCTTCTTGGACCAGCAACTGACCCAGTTGGAAGAACAGACCCACGGGCGATCCCGGGAATCGCTGCGCTCAGGATCCCTTGCCGTCACTGATACCGATTACTTCGGTGTCTACGAGGCGATGTACACAGCCCGCAAGCGGGATCCGATCCCGGGGGCCCAGTGGACGGGCATTGTCAGCAGCATTGGCATGAAGGCCCTCACCACTGGCTTGGTGGAAGGGGTGGTGTGCGTGCAGGCGGATGAGCGGGATCGCTTTCAGCCACGGCCCATCCTGGCCCGTACCCCCGAAGCGGTCTGGGCGGCGCGAGTTAACAAGCCAACTCTTTCTCCCAACTTGTCTGTGTTGGAGCAGGTGGAGCAAAGCGGCCTCAAGCGCCTATTGGTGATCGGGGTGGGCTGCCAAATTCAGGCTTTGCGGGCGGTGGAAAAAAAACTGGGCCTAGAGAAGCTGTATGTGTTGGGCACGCCTTGTGTGGACAATGTCAGTCGCGCCGGGCTGCAAAAGTTTCTAGAAACCACCAGCCGCTCCCCACAGACGGTGGTGCACTACGAGTTTATGCAAGACTTCCACATCCACTTCAAACACGAAGATGGCTCGGTGGAAAAGGTGCCCTTCTTCGGCCTCAAGACCAAAGAACTCAAGGACGTGTTTGCCCCCTCCTGCCTCAGTTGTTTTGACTATGTGAATGCTCTGGCGGATCTGGTGGTGGGCTACATGGGATCCCCCTTGGGCTGGCAGTGGCTGCTGGTGCGCAATCAGCGGGGGCAAGAGCTGCTGGACTTGGTTTGGGAAGAGCTGGAAACCCAACCGGTGATCTCCCAGGGATCCCGGAGGGCGGCAGTGCAACAGGGGATCCCAGCCTACGATCAAGCCCTGACCCTACCGATGTGGTTGGCCCAGATCATGGGGGCGGTGATCGAGCGGTTTGGGCCACGCGGTTTGGAATATGCCCGTTTTTCCATCGATTCCCACTTCACCCGTAACTACCTCTATGTGCGCCGCCACTATCCGCACAAGCTAGAGCAGCACGTGCCCCCCTTTGCCCGGCGGATTGTGGAGCAGTACCAACTCCCGCAAGACTGAGGCTCAGCAGTAGCGGATCCCGGCTTCCGCCCAGCGATCGATGGCCTGCCCCATGCGCTCGCAATCGGCAATCAAGCTAATCCGCACGTAGCCTTCTCCCCCTTCTCCAAAGGCGCTGCCGGGAGTCACCACCACCCCGGTGGACTCTAAAACCCGTAGGGCAAACTCTGTTGATCCCTCGGGGGTGCCATCAGCAGTGCGAGGGGTAGGGATCCAGAGATACATCGTCGCCCGTGGCGGCTCGATCCGCCAGCCCAACTCCGCTAGGCGGCCGATCAGATAGTCGCGCCGGCAGCGGTAGCGCTCTTGTACCTGCTCCAGGTAGCTATCCGGCAGGCGCAGGGCAGTTTCGGCGGCCTTTTGGATGGCGGCAAAAATGCCGTAGTCGAGATTGGTTTTCAGGGTGCGCAAGCTCTGGATGATCTGGCGATTACCCACCACAAATCCCACCCGCCAACCGGCCATGTTGTAGGTTTTGGAAAGGGTGTGGAACTCCACTGCCAAGTCCTTGGCGCCTGGGATCTGCAGCAGGCTGGTGGGCCGGTAGCCGTCAAAAGCCAACTCGGCATAGCACAGGTCGTGCACCAGGATGAGATCGTAGCGGCGGGCAAACTCCACCACCTCCTCAAAAAAAGAGCGGGGCGCAACTGCCGCCGTCGGGTTGTTGGGGTAGTTAAAGTAGAGCACCCGCGCTTGCTGGGCCACTTCCAGCGGTATTTCTTGCAGATCGATCAACCACCCCTTCTGCGGGCGCAGCATCATCGGGTAGATCTGCCCGCCGGCAATCATGGGGCCGCGAAAATGGGCTGGATAGGCAGGGCTGGGCACCAACACCAGATCTCCGGGATCCACATAGGCCAGAGCCAGGTGGGTCAGCCCCTCTTTGGATCCCAGCAAAGGCAGCGCCTCTCCATTGGGATCCAGCTCCACCCCGTAGCGGCGCCAGTACCAATCCGTGATCGCCTGGCGGAAGCTGGCCGTGCCCTCAAAGGGCGGGTAGCCGTGGTGGGCGGGATCCGCAATGGCCGCCTGCGCCGCCTCCACCACCGGCTGTGGGGTGGGACCATCGGGGTTGCCCATGCCCAGATCGATCAAATCCAACCCCTGCTGGCGGGCGCGGGCCTTCAGCTCATCCAAGCGGGCGAAGACATAGGCGGGCAGCTTGTTCAGCCGCTGGGCGGGAACGAGAGCGCGGTTCATGGCAAGAATGGGGAAGGGGCACAGCCGGTGCCTGATGGGAGGATAGGTACCTAACTTACCGCCAGACCTGCATCCAAAGCAATGATCGAGATTGGCGGCTTTGGGCATCCGGGATCCCGAACAGCTAGGATAGATATCCCAAGTTATCGACGAGCCAACAGTGCCCCTACCTCTTGTGGCCATTGTGGGTCGCCCCAACGTGGGCAAATCTACCCTCGTCAACCGCATGGCGGGGGTGCGTTCGGCCATTGTGCACGATGAGCCCGGCGTGACCCGGGATCGCCTGTACCAGGAGGTGGAGTGGAACGGGCGCCGCTTGCGGGTGGTGGACACCGGCGGCCTGGTTTTTGGCGACGACAGCGAATTTCTGCCCCACATTCGCCAGCAAGCGATGGCAGCCATGGCCGAGGCGCAGGCCGTGATCTTCGTGGTGGATGGCCGAGAGGGACTGACACCCGCCGATGTAGAAGTGGCCGATTGGCTGCGCAAACAACCCCTGCCGGTGGTGGTGGCCGTAAACAAGTGCGAGTCGGGGCAGATGGGCCTGGCTCAGGCAGCAGCCTTTTGGGAGCTGGGGCTGGGGGATCCGATCCCCTGTTCCGGCATCCATGGCAATGGGGTAGCCGAGCTGTTGGAGGCGGTGCTGGCTCACTTGCCCGAAGTGACCGCAGAAGCCGCAGGCGAGCCAGATCCCATCGCCGTCTCGATTGTGGGACGGCCCAACGTCGGCAAATCCAGCCTGCTCAACCGCCTGGTAGGATCCGAGCGGGCCATCGTCAGCCCCATTTCCGGCACCACCCGCGATGCCATCGACACCGTGGTCACCTGGGAAGGGCAGCCCTATCGCCTCATCGATACCGCCGGCATCCGCAAAAAAAACCGCGTGCAGTACGGCATTGAGTTCTTCAGCATCAACCGGGCCTTCAAGGCCATCCAGCGCTCGGATGCAGTGCTGCTGGTGATCGATGCTTTGGAGGGGGTTACCGAACAGGATCAGAGGCTGGCCGGGCGCATCGAAGAAGAGGGCCGCGCCTGCGTTGTCGTCGTCAACAAGTGGGATGCAGTAGAAAACAAAGATACCCACACCATCAACGAGTTCACCCGCGAGATTCGCGACAGGCTTTACTTTATTGAATGGGCGCCGCTCCTGTTTGTCAGCGCCCTCACTGGGCAACGCACCCACAAAATCTTTGAGCAGGTGAATACCGTGGTGGCCGCCCACCGCAAACGGGTTCCCACCGCTGTGGTCAACGAAGTGCTCCAGGATGCTCTTGCCTGGCAATCGCCCCCCACCAACCGCCAGGGCAAGCAGGGCAGAATTTACTACGGCACCCAGGTGGCGGATCGGCCCCCCACCTTTGTTCTGTTTGTCAACGATCCCGATTTGTTTAAGGATAACTACCGCCGCTTCCTGGAAAAGCACTTCCGGCAAAACCTGGACTTTACCGGTACCCCCATTCGCTTTCTCTGGCGCGGCAAATCCGAGCGCTTGGTTGGGCGGGCGGTGCGAAAATTGGAGAGATCCCTGACCTCTCGTTAGGCCCTCTGGTCTACTGAAAGCCTATGGCTGTGGATCCCAACGTCAAAACCCTGGTTGACAACCGTCGCGCCCGCTTCGAGTACGACATCTTGGAGACCTATGAGGCCGGGATCCAACTGACCGGCACAGAGGTGAAATCGATACGAGCGGGCAAAGCCAACCTGCAAGACGCTTTTGCCCTCTTTCGGGATGGGGAAGCATGGCTGCACAATCTGCACATCTCCCCCCATGACACCGCCAGCAAAGTGTTTAACCACGACCCTACCCGCCGCCGCAAGTTGCTGCTGCACCGCCGCGAGATCGACCGCCTACGGGGCTTGGTGGAACAAAAGGGCCTGACCGTGGTTCCCCTCAAGCTGGTGCTCAACCGCGGCTGGATCAAAGCCCATCTGGGCGTAGCCCGTGGCAAAAAGCTCCACGACAAGCGGCAGGCAATCAAAGAGCGGCAAACCCAGCGGGAGATTCAGCGGGAACTGAAGGAACGATAAATTTCTCCCTGAGCCCCTGCTGGCTTCCACGTCGTTTGCCAAGCGCCTTTTTGTATTCTCAGATACAGCGATCTGCAGCGGGATCCCGATGATGGATGTAGTCTTCCGGCTTTGGATCCCTGTTCTGTTGGAGCTGCCTGTGAACTGGAATCTTACCCGCGCTTTTTCTCCCTCGAGAGGCTGGGCTATTGGCCTGGCAGTCGCCGCTCTACTGGGATCCACCCCCACAACAGCGCAAGAGACCTTCAAAGTGGGCATGGTGCTGGTGGGGCCGATGCAGGATGGCGGCTGGAGCCAGGCCCATGTGGAGGGCAGCGAATATGTCAAGGCCAAGTTGCCCGGCCTCCAGTTTGACTACCTGGACAAGGTGAACCCAGCGGATCGGCCCAATGTGCGCGCCTCTCAGGTGGCGGATGACATGATCGCCCGAGGGGCCAAGGTTATCATCTTTACTTCTGATGACCACAAAGACGACGCGATTGAAACGGCCCGCAAGCATCCCGAGATTGCGGTTATCCATGCTTCTGGGGACATGGCCTGGAAGGAGGGGAAAAATTACATCGATCTGCCCAACTTGGCCAACATCATGCCCCAGATGGAAGCGATGCGCATGGTGGCTGGCTGTGCTGCAGCCCTGGGCTCCGAAACCGGCAAAATTGGCCTGTTGGGGCCTCTGATCAACGACGAAACCCGCCGTTACGCTGCTGCTGCTTACTTGGGGGCCAAATACTGCTGGGAAACTTACCGAGATCGTCCTGAAGAGTTGCAGTTCCGGGTGACCTGGATTGGCTTCTGGTTCAACATTCCAGGGGTTACTTTGGATCCAAGCAAGGTTGCCGATGACTTTTACAACAGCGGCTTTGATGTGGTGATGTCGGGGTTGGATACGCCGGAGGCGGCGGTGCAAGGCAAGCGGGCTGCTGAGGTCGGAAAGCGAGTGCGCTACACCCACTACGGCCTGGCCAGCGGTTGCAACTTCGCGCCCGAAATTTGCCTGGGGGTTTCCTACTACAACTGGGGGCCAGGATACAAGCAATTGATCGAGGCAGCTCGCGCGGGCACCTTCGAGAGCCAATTCCTGCGTCCGCCCATCGACTGGTCGGATATCAACAACCCGGACACGTCTTCGGCAGGGTTCATCATGGGAGAAGCCCTGGAGCCAGAAGATAGGGCTAAGTTGGAGGAGTTCATCGCCGGCTTGGGGAATGGCAGCATTCAGCTCTTCAAGGGGCCGCTCAACTTCCAAGATGGCACGCCCTTCTTGGCTGAGGGAGATGTGGCCAGCGAGGTCGAGATTTGGTATCTGGGCCAGTTGCTAGAGGGCATGGAGGGAGCCAGCAATTAGGAGAAAATGTTTCATGCTCCGGGTAGGGGGAAGAACCGGTCGGTTTCTTTCACCCGCTGACACCAGGCTCGGATCTGAGGAAAGGGCTTGAGGTCAAACCCACCCTGCTCCGCCACATGGGTGTAGGTGAAAAGGGCGAGATCGGCGATGGTGTAGCGGTTGCCCACAAAAAATGCTTTCCCCTGCAGGTGGCCTTCCATGATCTCCAAGGCCTCTGTTCCAGATTTCAAGTTCTGGGCGATCGCGTCAGCATGGGCCTCTGCTTGGCCGGCCCGCACCCAGAAGCGAGTGGTGGCGATGTAGCGGGCAATGCGGGTTTGTTCAAAAAGCAACCACTTCAAAATCTCGGCCCGTTCCAACTTGTTTTGGCCGTAGAGGGGGGTGTCTTCTGCCAGGTAGACCAAGATCGCGGCGGACTCGGCCAAGACCGTTCCATCTTCCAGTTCCAAAGCCGGGATCTGGCCCAGGGGGTTTTTGGCCAGGTACTCGGGGCGGCGGTTTTCTCCGGCCCTGGAGTTGACTTCAACCGTCTCATAGGGGATCCCCAATTGCTTGAGGAGCAATTCCACTTTGTAGCAATTTCCGGAGGTTGGGATCCCGTACAGTCGCAACATTGTGGTTAACCTCAGCCCAAAGCACCTTACAAAGAACTTCGTCCTAACAACGCCAACGGCAACCCAATCAACAAAAACCCTCTGTCCCTAACACTTCTTTAGCAGCTTTGTTCTTCCAACTCCTGCATCTGCCGGCGGTATTCCCGCCCAAAGGCTTGCAGCAACCCTTCTGCATGGGAAAGAGGCCCTGCTTCATAGGCACGGGATCCCACCCCTTGCTGGGTGAGCTCGCACAGGTGCCAATCCTGTCGGTTGGTGCGATCCCACAATTCCACCACCTCGCTGGGATCAAAACCATCCAGCGCCAAGGTCTCCGGCTCAAACAGCCAATCGCAGACAACCCGCGTCCGGTCGGATCCCTGGGGCCACAGAGTGTGGGTCATGACATAGTCCGGCTGCAGGCTCAAGAATAGATTGGGCATAAGGGTGTAGTAGTAGGCCCGCCGTTGGTTTTCTCCGCGCACGGTGGAGATCAGGGGCAAGCTGCGTTGGCCACTCATGTTTAGGCTGGTCACATCTGGATTGAGCAACATGTAGCCGCCCAAAAAGGGGCCTTCCATCAAGTCGTTGCGACCACTGCGAGCCGGCGAAAGGCGGGCCAATTCTGGGTGAATGAGCGGGCAGTGGTAGCACTCAGAGTAGTTTTCAAACAGCAATTTCCAATTGGCTTGAACGTGGTATTCAATACGATGGCCTCGCCGCAGAGCGGACAGGTTCCACTCTCGGAAGCGGCCTTGCAATGGGGCAAAAACCTCGTCGAAGGGCTGAGGATTGCGGCTGAGGTTGACCCAGACGAAGCCTTCCCATTCTGCCAAGGCAGCGGAGTGGAGGGGATAATCTTCACGGCGAAAGTCTTCCACCTCGTGCATCTGGGGAGCCGCCAACAATTGTCCATCCAGCCCATAGCGCCAGGCGTGGTAGGGGCAAGGGATCCCATCGGCAAAATGGCCTTGGAGCTCGCTGCAGAGTCGGGTTCCTCGATGGCGACAGTGGTTGAAGAAGGCATGGGCTTGCCCCTTGGGATCCCGTACCAGGATCAGGCTTTCTCTGAGCACCTGCACCTGCAAAAAGTCTCCGGGTTGGGCCAGATCGGCACTGCGCCCCACGCAGAACCACTGCCGATAAAAAATCTGCTCAATCTCCGCCTCAAAGCGGCTGGAGGAGACGTAGTAGTGGCCCGGCAGGGTGCGGGCGCCCGGTTGAACAGTAGCGGGATAGAAAGCGGTCATGGGGCAAAGCAGCGATAAGAAAAACTGCTGTGGGACTCCAGAGGCTTTGCTATCCAAGCTAACGCAGGGATCCCATCCGGCATCTATTCCAAGCAGATCCAAGGCATTTTTAAGGCATTTTTGAAGCATTCCCCCCAAGCACGCTGTGCTGCTCGCGCAAATACCCCAGTCTCCTACCCACAAGGGGAGAGGGGGGCATAAGAACTCCGTCCTGCTGACGCAAATGGCTTATTCCCGCTAGGGGGGCGTAGCGCTGTAGCCCAAGTCGCGCAGAAGGTGCTCAGAGCGCCGCCAGTGGGGCCGCACCTTGACAAACAGCTCCAGGTACACCTTGCCCAGGATCAGCTTTTGAATCTGCAGGCGGGCTGCCTGGCCGATCTGCTTGAGCCTTTCCCCCCCTTTGCCAATGAGGATCCCCTTTTGCGAGTCCCGCTCTACATAGAGGGTGGCCAAGATGCGGGTGACGTTGGGGGTTTCTTCCACCTGGTCGATGGTCACGGCCACGGAATGGGGCACTTCCTCGCGGGTCTGCAGCAGCACCTGTTCTCGGATCAGCTCCGCCATGATGAACCGCTCCGGCTGATCCGTCACCAGATCCGGCGGGTAGTAGTAGGGGCCGGTGGGCAGCAGATCGATGGTGGCTTGGATCAGGGGTGTCAAACTGCTGGGATCCAAGGCAGACACCCAAACGACAGGAGCGCCGGGGCGCAGGGCTTGGTAGCTCTCTTGGTGAGCTTGGCGCACGGCAGCATCCCGAGGAAGCAGATCCGCTTTGTTGCAGACGATCAGGCAGGGGGAAGCAGCAGGGATCCGCTCGGCAATAAAAGCATCCCCGCGTCCTGCCGGCACCGATCCATCCACCACGAAGAGGATCACGTCCACAGCGGCAATGGCTGCCTGGGCGTTGTGTACCAAGATTTCCCCCAGGCGGTGGTGGGGTTTGTGGATGCCAGGGGTATCCACCCAGATGATCTGGGCTTGGGGTAGGGAGAGGATCCCCTGCAGGCGGTTGCGGGTGGTCTGGGCCACGGGAGAGGTGATGGCAATCTTTTGTCCCACCAGGGCGTTGAGTAGGGTGGACTTGCCCACATTGGGCCGCCCGATCAGCCCCACAAACCCCGACTTAAACCCTGGCGGGGCAGCCGGGATCGCAGACAGTTCCCCACTGCTGACACGACCGGGCGCCGATTCCCCTTCTGCTGCAGCAGCGGAGGACTCTGTCCCGCCGTCGCCAATGGATCCCTGTCCCTCAGGGGAGGGATCCCTCCCGTCTGAAGGAGAATAGGGATGTCCGGCGCTGATACATTTACGCTGAACACTGCTGAACATCACTGTTCAACTACGCAGCGATAGCATTCTGTTTGTTTCCAAACAGAATGGCGGTATCCCGCAAAGCTTTGAGTAGAATACCCAAA
>NZ_JANSHW010000026.1:0-12859 GCF_047461815.1 Synechococcus sp. R6-10 | reverse complement strand
TCAGAGATAGGCAGGATGCGATCGCTTCTTTCCTGAACCATGTTCAGGAGAGTTCAGCGTGAATGTATCAGTTTCAACCTCTGGCAAAGGGTTTGGCCGATGGCAATGTAACTCATCCCCAAAGCATCTCAGGATCAGGAAGTTCAGGGATCCCTGTAGCCGACTGCCATACAACCTTCTGGCCGAGAAATTGGCTTACGCTCGCTCCTCTCTTCTAGAGAGCCAGAGGAGTTTCCTCATACGCTAGATGCGTTGTCTTAGATAGCAGTGGCTATATGGCTATACAGTGAAGTAAGAAGTCCAAAAACTCACTCCAGGCTCAGATAAGTAAAAACTGCAGTATGAAGCTGTGCCTCCAGATCAGCCTGGTAAGAAAACCTTACTGCTGCACTTTTGAGGTGTAGTGTACTTCAACCCTGAGAGGAGCGCCCAGGTTCAAGGCAGTGCCAATACACCGGGCCAAGATTTGAATGTTAAGCCGCTGATCTGTCGATTCTAAACTTGTTGCAAGCCGACTCTTGCTTGGACCAACTACGGGTGAACGCTGTACGCTCATCTTAACAGACTCCCTATTTTGGTGAGGGCTGAACAACCAACTGACTTTCAGGTGATGTTATTGAGGAATCTCAAAGGAATACCGACCAGCAGCATCCAAGAACCTGCTCTTTGAGATTAGGATGATTTGCCCTTCTTGTGCATCGACAACCCTACGGATTTGTTAGGCAAGACACTCTTGGACTTTAAGGGATCCCACGGAAAAAGAATCTCTACTTTGCGAAACTTTGCGAAGCACTTTTGGGTAGAGATGAGGACGACCCAGAAAACTGGCTCTCGGTCACCTGCGTACGCTCACCAACCGCCAAAACATCCTGCCCCAACTGGCCGGGGATCCAGCCGCATCGGATTGCCTGGCAACAGGGTTGCCGTAGGTTTCTGGAAGAGCTGTGCTGTTTGGCGGGTTCGGTCTGCCGCGGCTCCCTGTAAAGGATGGATGTTGCCGCCCCGCAGTTGGGCATTGCTCTATTCTGGGATGAGCCCTCTTATAATGAGCATTGGGAATTCAACTGTCCCTGCTGCCCATCCGCCTGGCTGGGTGCTCTTCGCAACCTGGAAAGGGGCAACCGAGCCGCAAAGTCTGGGATAACTGCTGTTGCGTTTTGAGAGGAATCCATGTCTCTAGTTTTCAACCTGGTGAAGCGTTTGCAGCTCATCCTGCTCAGCCTTGTGGTTGGGGGGTTGGCTGTGGCGCTCTTGTCCAACCCTGCTGCTGCCGAGACCTACATTGTCAAAATGGGATCTGACAAGGCCCAGTTGGTCTACGATCCGCCTTCTCTCACCATCAACCAAGGGGATACCGTTCAGTGGGTGAACAACAAGGTCTACCCCCACAATGTTGTCTTCGACAAGGTGCCCGGTGGAGATGCGGCTCTGGCCGCCAAGCTCTCCCACAAGGCACTGCTCACTGCTCCTAAGCAGGTGGTGGAGTCGGCTTTTGTTGATGTTCCTCCAGGTGAGTACACCTACTACTGCACGCCCCACCGTGGGGCCGGAATGGTCGGCAAGATCATCGTGAACGGCTAAATCCACACCCCAAGTGCTGAACTTCTAGGGATCCCACTTTTGGTTTTGCCTTGCTGGACAGGGATCCTTGCTCTTAGCATGAAAGGTAGCCCTCTCAGGAGTGGGAGGGCTTTTTGGTGAATGAATACGCATTCGACCGGCTTGCCCTGTACTGCGCAAGTGTAGTTCTCAAACGGGTTCTCTATGACCACCAGCGTTAAAGGTTACCTGCTCTTGGCCGTTTCCTGCCTCAGCGCCATTGCTGCTGTTGGCTCAATTTTCGAGTTGGCTTCTGGCGAGCCGGATTTTGGCGTCGGCCCCACCAGCATCATCTTGGTTGTCGCTGCTCCATTGGCTGTTTGGCTGTTTCAGGCTGCGGTTGGAGCGGCACGGGCCGGCAATACGGCCGGAAAGGGGAGCAAAAAGAAAAAGTGAGAAGATGGTGAGAACCCTAGGCAAATGGATATGGAGTCAGCGGGTTTGCTTCAAAGAGACTTCTGACTCCCTCTCGATTTCAGTCAGTTGGTGAAACTCCGGCAAGAGCTCCCGTTTCTGCACGGTTCCGAGAGCCGATTCCAAGCCGGCGGTAGCTAGGGTACAACTGGAGCCAGAACCATTCAGTACGGTCTCGGTGACCTGTCCGTTTTTGTCGATCCGATATTCCACTTTGATGTATTCAGGCATCCGCACTCCACTTGTTACCGAACAACAACGGGTTCTTCCCCATTCTAGTTCTTGCTTCCTTTTCCTGGGCTAGATCTGGCTGGGCTCTATGGCTTCTGCTCGTCCCCTCTTCCAGGCTGCCAAAAAGGATCCCGGGATCCGGCGAGACCTCGGCTTGGGTGTGGGGGCATTGGTGTGTGTGGTGCTGATCGGCACCCTCTGGTACCACGGGGTGGAGCAGTGGCCGTGGGTGGAGGCTTTTTACATGACCGTTATCACCCTAACCACCGTGGGCTTCATGGAGGTGGGGCCGCTGGGGGAGCGGGGGCGTTTGTTTACGGTGGCCTTGATCCTGATGGGGGTCTTGAGCATTGGGTTCATGGTGAATCGCTTTACAGAGGCCCTCATCCAGGGACATTTTCAGGAAGGGATCCGGCAGCGGAAATGGAAGAAACAGATGGAAGCGCTGAACAACCACTACATCATTTGCGGTTTCGGGCGCATTGGGCGGCAGGTGGCTCAAGAGTTTCGAGCAGAAGGGGTGCCATTTTTGGTGATCGATCAGTCTGCCGAGGCCATTCAGGTGGCTCAAGAGCTGGGATACGTGGCCCTCCAGGGGGATAGTACTCTGGATGCCACTTTGCTGGAAGCGCGGGTGCAACAGGCGGAGGGACTGATTGCCGCCCTATCTTCCGATGCCGAGAACCTGTACGTGGTCTTGTCGGCCCGCACCTTGAACCCCCGCATTCGCACCATTGCCCGCGCCAATACGGAGGAGGCTTTGCAAAAACTACAGCGGGCGGGCGTTGCCCATGCCATTTCTCCCTACATCACGGGCGGAAAACGCATGGCGGCGGCTGCCTTACGCCCCCGGGTTGTGGACTTTGTGGATGGCATCCTTGTCGGTCGGGATCGCACTTTCTACCTGGAGGAGTACGAGCTGGCAGCCCAAGAATGTCCTTATGTCGGGCAAACCCTACGGAAAGCCGATTTGCGCAACCGATCCGGAGCTTTGGTGGTGGCGATTCGACGGGCGGATGGCCAGTTGATTGGTGGCCCCAGCGGAGAAACCCTGTTGCAGCCGGGGGATCTGCTGTTGTGCATGGGCACCGCAGAGCAGTTGCGCCGGCTTGGTCAGCTGCTCTATCCACGCCCGTAGCAGCTTGTTCTGGGTAGCCTGGCTCAAATCCGCCTCAGGATACTGGGGCCGTGAGAGTCGGTGCCGCAGGTTTTCAAAAGTCCGTAGGCCTCGGCCAACTCTTCCGCTTTCTCCGTCACTTCTGGGCTAGGGATCCAAATCTCCGGGTTTTTGTAGGCGTAGTAGACCTCAAGGCCGTCTACTCCCAACTCCGCTGCGGCTGGGACAATTTCCTCTGCAGGCAGGCAATAGCGAAAGGGATGGGCCAACACCGCTAAGCCTCCTGCCGCTTGAATGGCCTGGATCGCGTCGGCGGCGGGCAAGCCGGGAACCTGCTCCCCTTGGGCAAAGGGATCCAGGACGCTATCGGTGGGATCGAAGCCGTAGCCGAGAATATGCACTTCACAGCCCAACAGGTTTGCGGTGATCTCGATCCCCGGCCACAGGATGGGGTCGTCGGGACGATCCAGGTGGGCGCGGGCTCGCTCGTAGCCCTTCAGGGTGTGGTGATCGGTGATGGCTAGGCCCTTGAGGCCGTGCCGGCGTGCTTGCTCCGCCAGATCCACGGGATCCATCTGCCCATCCGAACAACGAGTGTGTAGGTGAAAGTTGTACTGCAAGGGACAAGAACGAGGGCCAACCCCCTGTAGCACCTGCCGCAACTCCCCAGCAGAAGGCACCACGCAGGGATCCCGTTCCAAGCTGACAACCATAGCCACCCTTGGGTTCTGAAGTTTTATTAAGCATGTCCCCCCATTGTAGCCAGGGGTAGGGGTCAGTGCCATGTGTCAAAGGCCGCTGAGCTGAGGGTTCAGAAGGGATCCCTAGCCGTGGGCCAGTACTTCCTCAGCAGCACGAGTTCCTGCCCCTGGAGTGAAGTCGCTGTAGCCCGCCGTGTGTAAAGCCGACTCCAGAGCAGCCAAGGTCATCAGCACATCGCGGTCACTCACAAAGCCCAAATGGCCAATGCGGAAGATTTTGCCCTTGAGGTGGTCTTGTCCAGCGGCAAGGGCGATGTCGAAGTGTTTCTTCAAGGTGCTGCGGATGGTGTCAGCGTTGATCCCTTCGGGAGCGAGTACAGCTGTTACCGAAGGACTGGCCGCTGACTCTGGATCAACCAAGAGCTTTAGCCCCAGAGCCTTGACGCCAGCACGGGTGGCCTGGGCCAGCTTGGCATGACGCCGGTAGATGGCTTCCAACCCTTCTGCGCGCATCATGCGCAGGGTAACCTGCAGGGCGTAAAACAGGTTCACCGCCGGTGTAAAGGGAGTGGTGCCTTGGCGCAGGGCCTTTTGCGCCAGCTTAAAGCTCCAGTAGTACTTGGGAAACCTAGAGCGCTCCGTAGCGGCCATGGCCCGCGGGCTGACGGCCACAAATCCCAGCCCTGGTGGGATCATGTAGCCTTTCTGGGATCCCGAGGCCACCACATCCAAGCCCCATTCGTCCATTAACACCGGCATTGCCCCCACGCTGGTGACCCCATCCACCAGGACGAGGGCTTCCCCGTGCTCGCGGGCAGCAGCAGCAATGGCTTGGACATCGTTGGCTACGCCGCTGGAAGTCTCCGAGTGGGTGAGGATGACGGCTTTGATGGTTTTTTCCCGGTCGGCAGCCAGCTTTTCTTGGAAGATCTCGACGGGGTAAGGGATCCCCCAGGGGGTTTCCACCCGCTCACACTGAAGGCCAAACTGCTCGGACATTTCCGCCCAGCGCTCCCCAAACTTGCCGTTCACCCCCACCAAAACCCGATCCCCAGGGCTGAGGGTGTTGAGGATCCCGGCTTCCATAGCGCCGGTGCCACTGGCGGAAAAGACAAACACATCGGAGGTGGTTTGGTGCAGCCAGCGCAACCCATCGGTGACCTCTTCCAAAATGGCGGTGAACTCTTTGCTGCGGTGCTCGATGGGCCCCCGTGCCATCGCCAGCAGCGCACTCTCGGGAACGGGAGTGGGGCCGGGGATCATCAATATCAGCTTGTCTTTCATGCTTGCCCTGCTTGGGATGCAAGTAAGGTTTAAAAGGTGGCGGCCAGATTCGAACTGGCGCATAGAGGTTTTGCAGACCTCTGCCTTACCACTTGGCTACGCCACCCCATTGCTCAACTGGGCGCAGATATTGTATCCGAAAAGGGGATCCCCCTTCCAGTAACCAAAAGTAGCAGTTCCCAGCTCAGCTAGGCCTCAACCCTTTCTTCCTGCACCTTTAACAGACGGGATCCCAGCAGGCGCTGCAGCCAAGGAGCCAGAAACTTGCGGTTGGCCAACTGCTGCTGGGGATCCTGAGTTTCCAGAGGGAAGGGGGCAAGAGCCCGCAGGGCGGCAGTGGTAACACAGAACATAGCCTTTTGGAAGCTAAGGCAGATTTTCACCCGCAGGTCATCATCCCCGCGAGGCTGGCGGCGGTAGTGCTCTCGCAAGTAGGGGGGCAGGTGGCGCATCATATCCTGCATCAACAGGGTAGGCGGGATCCCGGCGCTCCCCACCGGCAGCGGATCGGCGTAGAGGGCGCCGTAGGCAAAGTCAGCCTGCTCAGCCGGGATCTGGTGGGCCTGGGCGTTGTAGGAAACCGTGCCCATAAAGGGAAAGGAGCGGAAAAACACCGCTTCCACATAGGGGATAGCCGTATCTGATAGGAAAGTCAGACCCGCCGAGAGAGGGATGATCTCGTAGCGGCGGCCCCAGATGCAGGGAGCGTAGGTGATAGGCTTGTCGGCAGCTGCCACCAACCCCTGCTGGATGTGAGCCACCACGTCGGGAATGGTGAGGTGGGGTTCTGTCTCAGAGCGCTTGGCCAGCGCCAGGAAAATATCGCTCATCACCCGCCAAAACTGGCCCAAGCCGCTGTACATAGCCAGCATGCGCACCTGTTCTAGAGCAAAGTCGGGAAACAAGATCCCCAAGCCCTGCAAGAAGGGGTTAAAGCGGATTTTGGCTCGGATGGCGGCCTTGGCCCGTTGGACAAATTCGGGAGTATCCAGGTAGCGGTCTAGCCCCCCTCCCCCATGCCAGAGCATAGCCTTCATGCAGTATTCGGCAAACTCGTAGTTGATGCGGTCATGCCACAGGTAGCGCAGCCATTTGTCCAGGGTAATCTCGCCGTTGAAATACTTAAACGCCGGGAAGAGCTCCAAAAATTGGTGGTCGGCAATGAAGATCAAGTTGCGAGAATAGGCGTCCAGAACCTCTCCGTAGCTGTGCAGGATCCCGATCACCTCCAGGCGATGGATCTGCGCATCCGGCAAGAGGGCTCCCCCTGCCTCCAGACGCTGCAAAATCGGGCTGATGCGCACCTGATCCAGAGGATCCAGGCCCGCCAGGAAAAAATGGGAGACCGGAAGAGAAGATCCATCACGCGGCAAGGTGAACGTCATGGGCGGAGTCAGCTAGATCTACAGCTTCGATCAACAGTTTGAGGCATTTGAGACAACAGCAAAAACAGCAGCGGCAAAGTCGAAGGCGCCTTAAGAGGAGTCACAGGCCATGAAACAGGTCAACTTTCCAACCACACCTTCGGTGGCAGGCGCGCTGAGAGCCACAGATTTCGCCAGATCAGCCGTTGTGGGCTCGATCCACTGTGTCGCCCAGGCTGGTTGTAGGCCCAGCACCACCACCAGTGTTGCCAAGACAGCAGCCGGCAGCCGTTCCCTCACCTGTTGTCGCGACATAGCCGTGGCCACTTCCGATAGCCGACCAAAAAAGGCGCGGTTCACCATCAGTAGGAAATAAGCTGCCGTTAACCCTGTCCCCACCATGCACAGGAGCGTTTGCAGGGGAAAGACGGCAAAGCTGCCCCGAAAGAGGGTGAACTCAGCTATAAAGCCCACCATGCCCGGTGTGCCGCCACTGGCCATCACCCCTAGCACCATCAAGCTGCCAATAAGCGGTAAGCCCCGCTCCGGGTTGAGCAATCCCCGCAGCAGCTTGAGATCCCGTGTGCCGGTGTTGGTGTAGACGGCTCCCACCAGAAGAAACAGCAGCGAGGAGATGAGGCCATGGCTGACCATCTGAAAGATGGATCCCACCAGGGAGAGGGGAGTGGCTGCTGCTACAGCCAAGAGAATGTAGCCCATGTGGGCAATGGAGCTGTAGGCCACCAGCTTTTTCATGTCCTGCTGCACCAAGGCGTTCAGGGATCCATAGAGCACGTTAACCACCGCCCAACCGGCCAGCCAGGGCCCTGCCTGCTGCCAAGCATCCGGTAAGAGCTGCAGGCCAAAGCGCAACAGGCCGTAGGTGCCCAACTTCAAAAGCAGACCCGCCAGCAACACGGAAATGGGGGTGGAAGCCTCCACATGGGCATCCGGCAACCAGGTGTGGAAGGGCACCAAGGGGATCTTGATGGCCAGGCCCAGCAGAATGGGAATGAGCAACAGGGTTTGTTGCACCAGGGGCAAGGGGTGAGCCTGCAGGACGGTATAGGTAAAGCTGTGGGCATCGCTCAGCCAACTGAGGCCGAAAAAGCCAATCAAGAGGAGGATCCCCGACAGAGCGGTGTAAACCAAAAACTTGGTGGCGGCATAGGTGCGGCGCGGCCCTCCCCAGATGGCGATGAGCAAATACAGGGGGATCAGCTCCACTTCATAGAACAGGAAAAACAGCAGCAAATTCTGAGCCAAAAAAGCTCCGGCCACCGCTGCCGCCAGCATAAGCACCAAGCTGTAGTAGAGGCGGGGCCGCTCCACCTGGCCGCTGGCCCAAATAGCCATCAACACCAGCAGCCCGGTCATCACCACCAAAGGCAGAGAGATCCCATCCACTCCCACCTCATAAACCAAGCCCAACTGGGGGATCCAGGCCATCCTTTCCGCCAATTGCAGGGATCCAAGGTGGGGGTCAAAGATCAGCAACAGCCCCGCGCTCAGGCCAAACAAAACCCACCCAAACCCCAAGGCCAAAGCCCGGTGCAAGCCCTTCCCCGCCTGCTCGGGAATCAACCCAATCAAGATGCTCCCCAACAACGGGATCCCAATCAAAAGGCTCAACATGGCTCTCTCCCATCAATAGGCCAACCCCAAATGGGGCGAACGCAGTAGCCAAGCTGTAACCAACACCATCCCGATGACAATCACCAGCACATAGAGTTGCATCCGCCCCGACAGGGTGTACTTGAGGGCTTCGCCGCTGAAGAAAAAGGCCAGGCTCACCCCGTTCACCAAGCCGTCCACTCCGTTGCGATCCAGCCACTCCAATCCGCGGGAGAGGGCGCTGACCGGTTGCACCACCAGGGCTTGGTAGAGGTGCCCCGTGTAAAAGTCGTGGGCCAGCAGATCCTGCAGCTCCGGCCAGGGCAGATATACCCTCCGTTGGTCCCCCCAGTACAGCCAGCCGCCAATGGCTGCCCCCACCAGCCCAGCAGCCGTCAGCAGAGCCGCCATCCACCTCAGCTGCGGGTTCCAGTCGGGATAGAGCCCCCAGCGCCCCAACAGCCAGGGCATGAGCAAGGTTTGCACCGTCAGGATGCCCATGGGCAGAGCCATCAGCCAGCCCACCTCAGGGGCCCGGCGGGTTTTGGGTTGAGGGGATCCCAAAAAGACCAGGCCAAACACCCGCGCCAGGTTGAGAGCCGTCAGCCCATTCACCAGCAGCAGCACCCCCACCAGGGCCGGCTGCACCCCGCTGTAGACCAGCGCCAGGCGGGTCAGCGTCCAAAAGCACCCCAGCGGCAGCAGGGCCACCATCCCCAGGGATCCCACCGCAAAGGCGGCAACTGTGGCCGGCATACGGCTGCGCAACCCTCCCAATTCCGTCAGGTTTTGGGTAGCGGTGGTGTAGATGAGGGATCCCGCTCCCATAAACAGCAACGCCTTAGCCAGGCCGTGCATCAGCAGCAACTCCAGGGCCAGCTCCGGCTGCTGCATTCCCACTGCCACAAACACCAACCCCAAGTAGGCACTCGTGGAGTAGGAGAAGGTGCGTTTGATATCGATTTGCGCCAAGGCCACCAGGGATCCGCCCAGGGCTGTGATCGTGCCGATGGCCACCAAGACCCCATTCGTAATCGGCGACAGGGCCAGTAGCGGTTGCAGCTTAATCAGCACAAAAGCCCCGCAGGCCACCACCGCCGAATTGCGCAGGATCGAGGCCGGGTTGGGCGCTTCCATCGCCTCGTCCAGCCACAGGTGCAGCGGAAATTGAGCGCATTTGCCCAAGGGCCCCGCCATCAAGGCCAAGCCCATCCAAGCTGCCCAGGTGGGATCCAAGCTGGCCGTAGCCGCCCAGTCCCGCAGGTCGGAAACCGTCAAGGCCCCAGAAAAGTTGGAAATTGCCACCACCCCCATCAGCAGCAGCAGATCTCCTACCCGCTTGGTTAAAAACGCATCCCGCGCCGCCGTCACCACCAGAGGCTGGGCGTACCAAAAGCCCACCAGCAAATAGGTGGAAAGGGTGAGCATCTCCAGCAGGGCATAGCTGAAAAACAGCGAGTCGCTGAGGGCGATCCCTGTCATTCCCCCCTCGAAAAAGCCCATCAGGGCGGCAAAGCGACCCAGGCCCCAGTCCCTATCCAAATACCCCAGCGCATAGATCTGGGCCAGCAAGCTCAAACCGCTGATCCAGACGACGGCCCCCATTGTCAGAGGCGAGATCTCCAAAGACAGAGTCAAATCCAGATCGGCCACCCGAAACCAGAGGTAGTTCAGGATCTGGGGATCCCGACCCCAAACCTGCCGCAACAGCCAAAGGCCATGAGCAAAGGCGGCAAAAGTCAGAAGGATGTTGAGGTAAGCTGCCGGGCGCGGGCCACTGCCCTT
The DNA here is from genome assembly GCF_047461815.1 of Synechococcus sp. R6-10. Classification (NCBI taxonomy): domain Bacteria; kingdom Bacillati; phylum Cyanobacteriota; class Cyanophyceae; order Synechococcales; family Synechococcaceae; genus Synechococcus; species Synechococcus sp. R6-10. The sequence goes on along the minus strand of NZ_JANSHW010000026.1, from coordinate 2,750 downwards.
GACCCACCCCGTTGCCCAGGGAATGGCCAAAGCTGTTCCCGCCCACCCATAGCAAGGGATCCACCAACTGCTCTCCAACCCCAAAAGGTTTGACATCATTAAATGCTAAATAAAACGGAAAACTGGATCCAACGGAAATCAGTCAGGCTTTTGAATTGCTCGTTCTCTATTTCACGATATACCTGGCTCGAACGGTTCCAAAACCGGGCCGGATGGCTTGAGCCAATCTCGAAGTTGAGCGGCAATGCGCCGGGCGGCCCCTGGGGATCCCATGCGGCGGCGTCCATGGGCCCGCAACTCAGCCGCGTAGTTGGGATCGGCGGCCAGGCGTTCCAGAATCCGGCCAACCACGGCGGGAGCCTGCTCCACTGAGGTCAGGTGGACGGCGGATCCCAAAAGACGGGTCTGCGCTTCAGCAAAGCGCGGGGTAAACTGGGGCCCTTCTCCCGGCAGGGTTACCACCGGTTTTCCCAAGCCCACACATTGCTCGGTAGCCGTTCCCGCCATGGCCAGCACCACCGTTGCTCGTTGGGCACAGGCCCCGAAGTCCCCCCAAACCAGAAGCACATCGCTGCGCTGAGATGGGATCCGAGCCTGAAGCGGGTCTCGCTCCAGGTTGGGGCTGAGGGCAGCATAGACTTGCAGCTCCTTTGGGAGCCGCTCCACCACCTGCATCATCAGAGCCCAGTTGCGATAGGCTTCCGGCGGACGGGATCCGGGCAAGAGCAGCAAGGCCGGTCGGTGGGGATCCAAAGGCAATGTCCCGCGTGGCTCTAGGCCATCCATCATCGGGTTGCCCAGGTAAAAGGCCCTTAGGCCCCGTTTTTGCAAAGCTGTAGCCGTCAGCTCATCCCGCAAAAAAGAACCCAGGCAGCGTCGGTGGGCCATCAGCCAGCGCTCCCAGGGCAGGTAATCGGAAATCGGCTGCCCAAAAGGGATCCAGGGGTGTCGGTAGGGACCCCGTTCATCTCGCCAGTAATAGTCCGACTTGGCCGTGCCCACAAAGACGTAGGGGATCCCACTCCACCACGCCATCAGCAAGGGCACAATATCCCCCACCGCCAGCACCAGGTTCCTCTGGGCTGCTGCCCGCCGAACCAACGCCAATTGCCGCCCCGTCAGCCCCAGCAAACCGGCCCGCAAATCCCGCCACAACTGCCGCCAATCCTGATAAATAAACCCCCCCGACGGCATCACCTGGGCAATGGGCAGCAGGGGGATCCCTTGGCGTTGGTAGGCTGTCCCTTCTCCCACAATCGGCAAGGCTTGCACCGGGATCCCCAGTTGGACTAGGGCAACAGCAAGGCGACTGCCCACCTCATCTTCCCCGTGTCCATTGCTCAGACACAGCACCTGCGGTGGGTTTGTCGGATTCCATTGGGTTCCCATAGCTTGCCGTAGGCGCAATCTGGGCTGAATCAAGAGGGATCCCCCAGCTCACCAGAAATCTCCTCATAGAATAGAGCCAATCCAAGAGGGGAACCCGGGAGATGATCCGAAATGAGCGACAACGAGCCGAGCTTATTGCAGCGGTAGAAGCCCTTCAGCTGGAAGGCCCCTACTTTATAGAAGAGCGCCTCGCCCGCCATCGCGGCCCTTTCTTGCGGGCAGTGAAAGATGTGCCTGTAGGGGGAACTTGGTGGGAGATCCGCTACTTTCCCGCCTGCGAGCGCTATGCTTGGGCCTACTTGCCGGAAGGGGCCGGCCCACGGGCTTTTGCCTGGGGACACACGCCGCAGCAAGCCTTTCTTAACGCCTTATGGCATCACCCTCTTTCTCCTCAGGGCCAAGGACAGCCTCAGGGAAACCATTCCGATTTACAGTGAATTGACTACTCTCCACCATACTGACTTGCTTCCGGCTAAGGGTAGGACGGGGCTTTAGGCGCATTTTTTTGGTAAAAATTAAGCAACTCTCTTCCCACGTATAGGGAACATGAAACCCCAGGCCGTCGCCCGTATTCTGGATGCCAACCTCGATCGAGCTCGTGAAGGACTACGGGTATTGGAAGAATGGTTTCGTTTCGGCCTGGAAGAGGGAGAGCTCTCTGCCGAATGCAAGGCCATGCGCCAAGCCCTAGCCCGCTGGCACAGCGATCCCCTGCGTTTGGCCCGCGATACCCCCGCCGATCCAGGCACCCAGATCTCCCACCCCCAAGAGGAGCAACGGCGGGATCTCCGCCACCTCTTGCAAGCCAATTGCAGCCGTGTGCAAGAAGCCCTGCGGGTGTTAGAAGAATACGGCAAGTTGGCCGAATCCCACCACTGGGTGGCCCCTGGCCTGGCCAAGCTGGCCAAAGACATGCGCTATCGGCTCTACGTCTTGGAAAGTGAACTGCTGGGCGGATCCCTGCGGCAGCGTCTCCTGGCAGCCCATCTTTACTTGGTGACCAGCCCTGTGCCCCACTGGCTAGAGGTGGTGGAAAAATCCCTGCGGGGCGGGGTGACCCTGGTGCAATATCGCCGCAAAAACCTCCCCGACGGCGAGATGCTGCGGGATCTCAAACAGCTGCGGCAGCTGTGCGACCGCTACCAGGCGCTGATGATCGTCAACGACCGGGTGGACTTGGCTCTGGTCAGCCAGGCTGATGGGGTTCACCTGGGCCAGACGGATCTGCCGGTCGCCCAAGCTCGGCACCTCCTGGGATCCCAGCGGCTCATTGGCCTGTCCACCACCAATGCCGAGGAGTTGGCCCAAGCCCTGAACAGCGACGTGGACTACATCGGCGTCGGCCCCGTTTACCCCACCCC